>JAHEEJ010000030.1 GCA_024640705.1 Deltaproteobacteria bacterium | reverse complement strand
CGCTGATCTCGGGATCGACGTAGGCGCTCGCGCTCTCGATCTCTCCCCAACGCACCAGTTCCGTATATTTGCGCTGCGATTCCTCGAGCGCGCTCTCTTTGCTGCGAATCGTATTGGCGCAGCCGAGTGCCGTGAGCAACGCAAATCCGAGCACAGTCGCTCGCGCAAACCGCATAGGAGTCCCTCCTTCCCAAACCGGCAGAGTTGATTCGAGATCATCGTTCCGGTGGCGATTTTCCTATCGGCCCATATGCGCGTGGGCATGAGTGGCGTGTGTTACCTTCGGCCCGCCGCAGATGGCTGCGGCTTTCCAGGGGGTTCCGATCGGCTTCCAACTCGGAATCGACCTCGGGGGCAGCAAGCTCGCGATCGCCATCGCGGACGCGGATGGCGGGCTGATCGCGCACCAGACGCGACCCAGCCAGCTCAGCGGCGACCCCGAGGCCGATGTATTGGCGATTGCGGCAGAGGCTGCGGACCTGATCGCTCGAAGCGATCTGGCTGCGCGGGATTTCGACGCGGCGGGGTTTTCGGTACCGGGGCCGGTCGACCACGAGCGCGGCGCGCTCCTCGCGCCTCCAAACCTGCCCGGCTGGGAAAACGTGCCGCTTCGCGAGCGGATGAGTGAGCTGCTCGGGTTCCCGGTGCGGCTCGAAAACGACGCCAACGCGGCCGCGCTCGCGGAGTGGCGCTTCGGCGCGGGCCGGGGTGCGCGCAATCTGGTTTATCTCACGATGTCGACCGGCGTCGGTGCCGGATTGATCCTCGACGGGCGGCTGTATCGCGGCCACCGCGGGCGGGCGAGTGAATTCGGGCACAGCTGCGTCGAGTGGGAAGGGGAACGCTGCGCGTGCGGCCAGCGCGGATGTCTGGAGGCGTATCTGGGGGGCGCGGCCTGGACCCGACGCCTGCGCGAGATCGCACCTGCGACGAGCCGGGTCTGTGCACTCGCGGGTGCGCGCGAACTCGTGTCGCCGAAACACGTGGTCGCGGCTGCGGGAGAGGGCGATGCCTTCGCGTGCGCCGAGATGGCGCGCTTCAACCACTATCTCGCCCGCGCGATCGCTGCGCTCGCCTTCGCGCTCGCTCCAGAAGTCGTCGTGCTCGGGACGATCGCAACCGCAGCGGGCGAAGCGCTCTGCCTCGAACCCGTGCGCGCATTGGTGGAAGCCCAGGTCTGGCCGACGCTCCGCGAGGAGATGCGGATCCTTCCGATCGGCCTGGGCGACAAGCTCCCGTATTACGCGGGAGTGTGTGTGGCCCGCGAGGACGTCACCAGCTAGGAAAGAGACCCCGAGTGGGGTCGCGTGAAACCGCAGAGGGGAAACCTCGGGTTTCGCTCGCTAGCTGTCGGAGTTTTCGATCTGCTGGACGCCGGTTTCCCGGGCGATCTCTTCGGAGCAATCTCGCATCGCGATCACGCTGCGTGCGACTTCCGGCAGGCGTTCGCTGCTCTTGCGCGCGGCTTCCAACATCGAAGCCACCGATTCGGCCACGCCGTGGCTGGCCTGCTCGTGAGAGGCCGTCTTGCTCTGGATCGAAGCGATCAATTCGGTGATCGATGCGATGTTGGCAGAGATGTAGCGGCTGGAGGATCGCTGCTCTTCGGTGGCGCTGGTCATCTGACGGCACACCTCGAGCGATTGGGTGGAGTTGGCGAGCATCCGCTCGGTCGCCTGGCTCTGTTCGGTCAGTGCGGAAGAAATCTGCTGTACCTGTGCCGAGGTCGTCTGGGCCGACTCGGCGACGTGCCGAGAATTGCGCGCCTGTTCCTCGGCAGCGCGGCTGATCTCCGATACGCGGCCGCTCGCGTCGCGCGCGTTTTCGCGGATCCGATCGAGCGCTTCGCCGGCACCTCTCGAACGCTTCACGCCTTGCTCGACCGCCTCGATTCCGGCCCCCATGGCCCGCACGGCGTTTTCGCTCTGTTCCTGAACCGACTCGATCAGCGACTCGATCTCCTTGGTGCTCGTGGTGGTTCGGCGCGCGAGGGTCTTGACCTGCTCGGCGACCACGGCAAAGGCCTTGCCGTGTTCGCCGGCCTGCGCGGCGATGATCGCGGCATTCAGAGACAGCAGGTTGGTTTCGTCGCTGATCCCATTGATCACGCTCGCAATCTCGCCGATCGCACCGATGCGATCCGCCAACCCCTCGAGGGCGGTCTTGGCATCTTGCGTCAAGTCGCGGATCTGGGCGATGCCGTCGATGGTTGCCCCAACCGCGCGCGAGCCCTCTTCGGCACTCTGCGTGACGTGGTCGGTCAACTCTGAAGCGGACCGGACGTGGTCGCCGACTTCGCGGATGGCGTGGTCCATTTCCGAAATCGATGCCGCGGTTTCTTCAGCCACTTCCTGAACCGCGCCGCTGCTTTCGGAGACGCGGCGAATCTGGGCGTTGAGTTCGTGGATCGAAGAGGTCGACGACTCGACGGTATCGCGAAGTGCATTCGCGCTGGTCGCGACCTGCTCGATCGCGCTTCCCATTTCCATGATCGACGAGGCGGTTTCTTCGTTGGAACTCGCGAGGTTCACGATCTCGGCGTTGATCCCGCGGATCGAGGTGTTGATGTTGGCCAGCAGGGAAGAGGTCTCTTCCACGGACGCTTCCTGATCTTCTGCGCCCTTGTTGAGTTCCGACATCGCACCCGCGATTCCGGCCGGGATCGAAGTGAGCCTAGCTACCAATTGTTGAATCTTTTCCTGCCATACCTGCTCGGATTCAATGTATTGGTTCAAGGATCGCGCGATCTCGGAGAATTGGTCGACCTGTTCGGGATCGAGTCGGAGCGTCATGTCTCCACGAATCACCGCGTTCAGTGCCTTCTTGATCACCTGCTCTTGGTGGGTCCGGTTCGAACTCGCGCGCTGTTCGAACAGCGCGACGATGGCAGCGCCAGCGATCAGCGCACCACCCGCCGTTGGCCAGCTGGCCGTGGTTTGGAACGCGAGCATTGCGAGGCCACCAGCTCCCAACGCGCCCGCTACGGGCCGAACGAGGTGCGCCCAGGCGGCCTTCTTCGACTTCGAAATTCCCGAATTCACCGCAGAGATCTCCCCATCCTAGATCTGAGGGGAGGATCGGCCTCACCCGCCGGCAGCTTGAGGTCTCGCGGGCCGGATTTCGCGAATCCAGCCGCGGATTTGGCGATTGGGTGGGATTTTTGGCTGGCGCGTTAGCGAACGGGGGCCGCGCAGACCTTCTCTCGCAGCGATTCGAAGCTCCCCGCCCGGATCGCGGCCCGCACCTCTTCCAGCAGCCGGAGGTAGAAGCGGAGGTTGTGGACCGAAGCCAGACGCGCGCCGAGTGTGTCGTTGACCCGCAGCAGGTGGCGGATATAGGCGCGCGAGTGCTGGGCGCAGGTCGCGCAGTCGCAGTCGGGGTCGGGCGGGGCGGCGTCCCGCTTGAAGCGCGCGTTGCGCAGCTTGAGGACGCCTTCGCGGGTGAACAGCACGCCGTGCCGCGCGTGGCGCGTCGGAATCACGCAGTCGAAGAGATCGATTCCCGCGGCGATGGCGTCGACGAGGTCGGGCGGGTAGCCGATCCCCATCAGGTAGCGCGGTGATGCCGCGGGCAGCACTTCGTTGGTCGCGGCGACGAGGTCGGCCCGCTGGCTGGGTTCTTCGCCGAGTCCCAATCCGCCGTGCGCGTAACCCTCGAAGCCGAGCGCGGCGATACCCTGCGCATTGGCGCGGCGGAGGGCGCTGTCCGTACCCCCCTGAACGATGCCAAAAACCGCCTGGTCGGTGCGCCGCCGCGCGCGCGTCGAGCGCTCGGCCCAGCGCAGGGTTCGCTCGGCGGCGGCACGCAGCCCCGCGGTGGCGGCCGCGTCGGTTCCGCTGGGCTGGCATTCATCGAGCACCATCGCAATGTCGGAGCCGAGCCGTTCCTGGATCTGGATTGCGGTTTCGGGTGTGAGCAGACGGCGGCTGCCGTCGACGCTCGATGCGAAGGTGACGCCTTCCTCGTCGAGCCGCGAGCGGCCCGCGAGTGAAGTCACCTGATAGCCTCCGCTGTCGGTGAGCCAGGGGCCGCGCCAGCCGGTGAAACCGTGCAGCCCGCCCTGGTCGGCAACGACCTCCGATCCCGGCCGCTCCTCGAGGTGGTAGGTGTTCGCGAGCAGAATCTGTGCGCCCGCCGCCCGCAGTTCAGCGGCGCTCACGCCGCGCACCGCACCGTAGGTGGCGACGGGCATGAAGGCCGGCGTTTCGATCGCGCCGTGGGGCGTCGAGAGTTCGCCGACGCGCGCACCGCCATCCCGCGCACCGATCGCAAAGGAAAAACCCGTCGACATCGCGGCCTTCAGCTCACCCTGTTCAGCATGGCGTTGCCTGGATGAGCATGGCATCCCCATAGGAATAGAAGCGGTACCGCTCGCGCACGGCTTCCGCATAGGCGGCCAGCACGTTCTCCCGGCCCGCGAATGCCGCGACCAACAGCAGCAGGGACGAGCGCGGCAGGTGGAAGTTCGTGAGCAACGCGTCGACTGCGCGAAACCGATCGCCCGGTGCGAGAAAGAGTTCCGTCGTCCCCGAGCCCGCGCGAACGTTTCGATCGTCGGTCGCGCGGGTTTCGAGCACGCGGGTGGCTGTCGTTCCGACGGCGACCACGCGTCCGCCCCGGGCGCGGGCGCTCGCAACCGCGGTGGCGGTGGATTCGGGCAGCTCGAAATACTCTGCGTGCAGCCGGTGATTGGTCAGATCTTCCTGCCGGAGTGGGCGAAAGGTGCCGAGCCCGACGTGGAGCACGACCTCGGCGCGCTCGATGCCGCGATCGGCCAATTCCGCGAGCAGGCGCGCGCTGAGGTGAAGCCCCGCCGTCGGTGCGGCGATGGAGCCGGGTACACGCGCAAAGGTCGTCTGGTAGCGGGTCTCGTCTTCGGTTTGCGCCGCATCCCGGCGGATGTAAGGGGGCAGGGGGGTCTCGCCCGCCGTGTAGGGGTCGACGCCGGGTTCGAAGCCGAGGGTTCCGATCCCGCCTGCGTCGACCGAGAGCAGTTCGGCGTCGAGCGCGGGGTTTCCGAGTCGGTACTTGCGGCCCGCGCGCAGTCGGCCGCTGTGTCGGATCAGCGCGCGGTAGCGGCCTTCGCCGTCGGCGGGGCCGAGCAACAGCGCCTCGGCGGCCCCCCCGCTCGCCTTGTGGCCGCGCAAGCGGGCGGCCAGCACGCGGGTCGCGTTGGTGACCAGCAGGTCTCCCTCGCGCAGCTGCGCGGCCAGCGCGCGAATCTCGCTGTGTTCGATCCTTCCGCTCTCGCGATCGAGCAGCATGAGCCGGCCACCGTCGCGCTCGGCGGGCGGGTGTTGGGCGATCTGCTCCGGCGGAAGCGCGAAGTCGAACGGGGCGAGGTCGTCAACGCTCACCCGCGGAATCTCCAAAATGTGCGAGCAGTGCATCGCGTAGCGCAGGCGCGTCTGCGATCGAATCGTAGGAAAAGAGTACGTCGCCGCGCGCACCCAGCGACCGCGCCACTTCCAACTGCGCGAGCGCGCCATCCGGGCGCTTCGCAAACAGCCAGGTCCCGTGACCGATCCAGATGCGATCCGATCGCGGGCCCGACGCGAATCCTTCGACCATGTAGCGAAACATGCGGTCGTCGAGCGTGTACGCCATCGGCACCGCGAATTCGAGCAGGCCGTCCTCGATCCAGCGTTTCCAGTCCTGCGCCTCGGACAGATAGACGCGCTCCGCATAGGTGCCGACCGCTGCGGAGAGCAGGGGTTGCTCGTTTTCCGGAGCTTCCGGTTGCGCGGATCGCACCGCTGCGCGCAAACCGCCCACCAATTCGTTCATCTTCTCGCGACGCCACTCGTCCCAGCGGTTGGCGTTTCCGAGGTTGTCGCCCATCGGGGCGACGAGGCCGGTCTCCGCCCGGAAGCGCGCGCGGGTGGGCTCGCCGTAGCCGAAGTCGAGTCCGACACCAAATCGCGAACCCGGCGCAAAGGGCAACACGCCTGGGTAGCGGATGTAATCGAGGTGAAGGCCGTCGAGCTCCGGATAGCGGGTCATCAGTTCTGCGAAGGTCGCGGCGAGGTACTCGGCGACCCCGGGCGCAGCGGGGTCGAGCCAGACCGCGGGCGTGCCCATCCGGTAGTAGCTGCGATCGGGCTGTGGGATGTCGAGTTTTGGATAGTCGAGGATCGATCGCCCGCGTCGATCGACGAGGACTGCGTCGCGGCCCAGTTCGCGGACGATCTTCGCGTCGCGGTTGCTCGCGAGCGAGAGCACGTTGACCCACGCGTGAACGCGCAGCCCCAACAGGTGGGCTCGCCTGACGAGTTCGCGCAATGGATCCACGCCGAGCGATTCGCGCATCCGCTGGTAGGGTGCGGTGCCGGCGTGGGTCGAATCGAACCACGCCTGGCCGCCGCGGTAGACCTGCACGAAGAGGTCCGTGGCGCCGATCGCGCTCGCGTACTCGATCAGTTCGTCGATGCGCTCGGGGTGTTCGAGGACCCGTTGGCTACCCTCGCACAAGACCCAGAGCCCGCGTGGCCTGCTGCCTTCGAGGCGCAGGTCGGCTTCGGCCGCTTCATCGACCGGCGGAGATTCCTCGCCACACGCCAGCAGGGCGAGCAGGCACGCGAGAAGCAATCGGGACGACTGGGAGCGGGCGGTCGACACAGTGAGCCAGGTCTCCGGATGGATTGCGCGGTCGGGCACCGCTGGCAGGTGGGATGTCCAACGCCCCGAGGCGACACCCTAACCGACGGCATTGTCGGCCACAACGAGGGCGCTCTGGCCGGCTGCGGCGCTGGGCCGGCGCGCGCGCGTTGACAGCGTTCGCGCCTCCTGCACACTGGTTGGGGGTGAGGGGTCCAATTGGAATTGTCGACAGAACGGCTGCACGCGGCGTGCTGAAAAGCGGAATCGCTGATCTTCGGTTGCGGGTCGCGCTGGTCGTCGTGTTCTCGGCGGCGGCTGTGGCGAGCAACGAAATCGCCGTGCCGTCGCCCGCCGAGAGCGTGATCTCAGACGCGATGCTGGAGCGGCCCGGGGTCGCGCTGCGGGTGGCGCGCGAAGCGTTGGAGCGGCGCGATTTTCGGCCCGCAGAGGCGTTGCTCGAAGCGATCGCGAACCGACATCCGCTGATTGCCGACCACGCGGATCTATTGCGCATGCGCGCGCGGGTCGAATCCGGCCGAAGTGACGCGGCGATCGCCATGCGCGTAGCCTGGGAGGCGCGCGATTCACCGCTGGACGCCGCGTTCTTCACGCTGCTCGGTCGCGCCCACGCCGCCAAGGGGGATGAAGTCGCGGCCCGCGCGGCCTGGGATACCGCCGCGAAGGCCTCGACGGATCCCGAGCAGATCGCGGCCCTTCGCGCGTCACTCGCGTCCTCGTGGGAGCGGTCGGGGGAGCGCGAGCGCGCGGCGGAGGAATACCTCGAGGTCTGGACCCGCTACCCGTGGAGCGAACCCGCTCGAGTCGCCGACGAAGCACTCGGCAGCCTGCGCGAACCGCTCGAAGAGCCGCGCCGCGGCGCCCGCCAATACAGCGAGCGCGGTGACGCGTTTTACGCCAAGCGCAGCAACGAAGACGCGCTGGACGCCTACGATCGCGCCCTCGCACTCGGCGGACTGAAGCGCGACGAGCGCTTTCGCGTGGCGCGGCAGCGCGCCGACACCTTGTTTCGCCTGCGCCGCTATCCGGAAGCGGCCGCCGCCTATGCGGCACTCCCTCAGGACGATGAAATCCAGATCGAAAAAGCGAGGTCTCACGCGCGTTCCGGTGACGTTCCTCGTGGAATACATGAACTCGAGCGCATCGGCGCCCAAGCGCGCAGCGCGCACGCGCCGCGCGCCAATCTGCTGGCGGGGCTGCTTGCGGAGGGAGAGGGGGAGGACGGGCGCGAACGCGCGGAGGCTTTTTTCGAGAAGGCGCTCAACGGAAGATCGCAAACCATCGCAGCCGTCGCGGGCTGGCGTCTCGGCTGGTCGCGCTACCGCGCCAAGCGGTTCGCCGAGGCGATCGAATACTTCGAGCGCCTGATCGCCGACGATGACGAGCCCTCGACCCAGAGAGCCCGCTATTGGCGAGCGCGAGCCCTCGATCAAAACCGCGCAGACGGCGCCGAGGACGATTACCGGGCGCTCGCCACCGAGTACCCGCTCACCTATTACGGCTTCCGATCGGCCGCTCGGATCCGCTCCAGGGAGGTCCCGGAACCCGAGCCGCTCGATCGGGGCTCGTCGCAGATCGAGGAGCGCGATCTGATGCGCGCGAGAATCCTGCTGGAAGCCGGCATGCTGGAAGAGGCGCGCGCCGAACTCGAACTGCTGTATCCCCGCGCCAGGGGACTCGCAGATCGTCTCAACCTCGCACAGCTCTATGCGGATTCGGGCGATTTCTACCGCCCTGAACTGTTGATGGTCGAGGGGTACGGAGCGCGCCTGGTCGGGCTGCCGGCGCCGGCGGACCTCGAGGTCTGGTGGCACGCGTGGCCGACCCCGTTCGTCGATTTGTTTCGCGAGGTCGCCGAAAGCGGCATCCGTGTCGAGCCCGGGCTCGTGTACGCGGTCATGCGTGAAGAAAGCGGCTACCGGCCCGAAGTCGTCTCGATCTCGGGTGCGCGCGGGTTGCTCCAGATCATGCCCGAGACCGGCGAGCGCCTCGCGCTGCGCGAATCCCTCGAGGCGTTTTCGCCCGAAGATCTCTTCATCCCGAGAATCAACATTCAGCTCGGGAGTGCGTATCTCGAACAACTGATGACGCGATTCGACGGCCGGCGATCGGCGGCCATCGCGAGCTACAACGCGGGCCCCGAGGCGGTTTCGCGCTGGCTCGCGGAGGGTCCGGTCGAGGATGACGAGTGGGTCGAGGCCATCCCCTACGATCAGACACGCGAGTATGTAAAGCGCGTGCTGCGCAGCCTTCACGTCTACCGCGCGCTCTACTGAAACAGCCGCCGGATGGGATCTGGAAACGGCCCAAGTATCGAGCCGGTTTTGCCGATTCGTAGCCTGCAACGAGCCGGGCCGGGTCGAGAGCCCCGGCGCCCAGCACCGATGGAGGTAATCCCATGGCAAGCGGATCTGATTCGCGCGTTGGCCAGGCCCTGATCTTGCTCCTGATTCTCGGCGTCGCCGGCGGCTGGAACTACCACCGCAATGCGGGCATCGAAAATGCTGCGCCGCGCCCCTACCGCGGCTACTCGGATGAGGAACTCAACCAGATGATTTCGGCGTACCAGGAGGAGGTCGAAATCCAGATGGCTCGCTACCGCAAAGCCGGCGACGCGAACAAAGTGGTGGTCCAGGGCGGCGGATTGTTGGAAGACCGGATTGGCGAGTTCGAGCGCGCCCAGCGCGCCAGCCAAAAGCGCAGGGATCGCGCTTACAAGGTCACCGACAACCAGATCCTGGTCGAGCAGCTTGCGAAAGAGCAGATGATCCGAGACAGGGACCGGCCGATCTACAAGATGATCTTCAGGCGCGCGACGACCTTTTAGCGGCGGGGTCCGGCGGCGCCGACTGCGCGGCCCTCAGGTCTCGTCGTCATCGCCGATGCCGCGCTTTTCGAGAAGCGTCTCCTCCAGGCCCACTTCCAGCATGTCGTCGTCGTCGTCCGCCGCGACGAATTCCTCCTCGTCTTCGTCGAGCAGCGGCGCCATTCCGCCCTGTTTCTTGACCCGACTCTTCGGCCGGGGAGCCGGCTTGGGCGGTGTCTTGGGCTTTTCGCGCTGATCGGTTCCACACTTGGGGCACAGCGGTTCCGGACGGTTCAAGTCGTAGAAACGCGCAGTGCACTTGAAGCAGATGTAGCGGGTTCCGAGCGGCGAGGCGTCGACCGTGCCCGTGACCATCGTGTCTGTGTACAAATTCCGTCGCCGCGCAGCTTCTTCCGCCTTGGCAATCGCGACTGCTTCCTTCTTGGCCTTTGCGTCTGCCGCAGCTTTGGCCTTGGCGGCTGCAGCGGCTTGCTTTGCTTGGAGCACCTTGGCCTTTGCTTTCGCTTTGGCGGCAGCCAGCCGCTCTTTCTCTTTGAGGGCCTTGGCCTTTTCCTTTGCCTTGATGGCGGCTGCGCGCGCCTTTTCCTTCGCTTTGGCAGCGGCCAGCCGCTCTTTTTCTTTGAGCGCCTTGGCTTTTTCGCGCGCCTTGAGGATCGCTGCGCGCTCCTTTGCCTTGAGGGCATTGGCCTTTTCCTTCGCCTTGGCGGCGAGTGCGCGCTCCCTCGCTTTCAATGCCGCGGCTTTTGCTTTCGCTTTGGCGGCGAGTGCGCGTTCCTTCGCTTTCGCGGCCGCAGCTTTTTCCCTCGCCTTGGCTTTGGCGGCGGCCGCTTTCTTGCGGGCCGCGATCGCCGCGGACTTCGCCTTCGCTGCCGCCGTCGTCTTCTTCGCCGTCTGGGACTTCTTCTTGGGCGAGGCCTTTCTCGACGACGCAGTCTTCTTCTTGGCCGCGGATTTCTTCTTCACGGTCTTCTTCTTGCTCACGGTCTTCTTCCTGCTCACGGTCTTCTTCTTGCTCGCGGTTTTCTTTTTCTTCACGGATTTCTTTTTGCCCCCCGCCTTGGTGCCGGTGCGTCTGGCCGAGCTACGCGCCTTGGTTGTCTTCTTTGCGGGGCGACGCGCCCTGGTCGTTTTCTTTGCGGGAGTCATGCGTTCTCCCTGGCTTGGACGCGGATCGCGCCCCCGGCCTCGGCACACCGCTGGATTCCCAGTTGGCGCGCTTCGTCGGGGCCGTCGACCCGCGAGTGGTCGATTTCGATTGCGGTGCCGTCCTTCGGCAACTCGATGCTCGCGGCGTCCAGCCACGAGCGGTACACGGCGATCAAATCGCGCCGAGCAGAAGCCGGTGAATCCGTGCCGTCGGCATTCTTGATCGGCGAATATTCCAGGTTGCGTTCTCCCTCTACGACACAGACGGATCGAGCGGCGGCGAGCGCGTCGAATACAAAGCGCTCGAGTTTGTATCCGTTGGGTTCGCTGGGCTGGATGGGCTGGCCGTCCTCGTCGATCGTCGGGATCCGCTTCGCCGAAACGTGGTAGGGCAGCAGCTCATCGGCGTTTTCGGCCACCCGGCGAATGAACGCGGTCGAGAAGACGTGAATGGCGACACTGCCGGCCCAGAACACCAGCTCGCCGTTCTCATCTGTCGCAAATCGGTGTTCGTCGTCGATCTCGGTGTATTCGATCACGCCGATCTTGCCGTCGGCCCGCGCGACCACACCCACCTTCTCCATCGGATCGCGCTTCTGGACGACCTTGCAGGACATTTCCGCTTCGGCCTCGAGGTGAAATCCGAGGTAGGTGGGGTCCGCAATACGGATCAGCGGGTTGTCGACCTGGTAGTAGAAGACCGTGTCGATGCCACGGCGCTCCATGTCGTCCAGGCAGCCGGAAGAGAGCAGGGCGGTCAGCGATCCCCCGTGACCGTTTGGATTCTCGAAGATCCGGTCCGGGCGCTCCAGGATCATGCGCCCTTCGAAGTCCAGGCTCTGCACCATGCCCTGTTTGAAGAAGATGACGTCGTCCGCGGGTAGCCCGAACGAGTCGTTGTCGGCGAACAGGGTGCGCGTGGCGGCGTCGGTCGCATCGCTCGTCATGATGTACCACGGGAAAGGGCGCCCGTAGCGACGGCGCAGGCCGCGGATCTTCTGGGCCTGCTGTTCGAAGAGGGTTCGCTCGCTGACCGGGCCGACCGGGAAGGCGCCCTTGGGTTGGTCGAATCCCAACCGGGTCGCCTGGCCGCCGGCCACCACCAGCACCGCGACACGCCCATCTGCGAGCGCCTGCTTGCCGCGCTCGAACGCCCGAGCGGCCGCCTGGGCTTCGCCGCCCTGGGCCGGAAGTCGCACCACCGGAACGGCCTCGAGCTTGGGGGGGCGAACGTCCGCACGGTCGCTGTTCGCTTCGTGGACGCGCTTCAGCGCCGCCAGGTCGACCGCTGCGGCCTGATCGGCGAGCTTCTGCCGCTGCCGTTCGTCGAGCTCATCCCAGAAGCGGAAAACGTGCTCTTGGCCGTGTTTTCGGAAGCGGCCGCGCGTTTCCTCGCAATTCTGCTGTCCGTGGCTCTCACTCAAGACGCGTTTTCTCCAACCCGCTGCGAATCGCGCGCCTATAGCACAGCCCGTCCCGAACCGGAAAGAGGGGCGCGCAACCGCTTGGAACCGCAGCCGGGAAAAGCGGCGAAATCGACCGGATCGAAGCGGGGCGGAGGCGGCATTCGGTTCGATCTTCTACTTGACATAATAATACTTATCGGACATTAAATTGGAAGCTCGGGGGGCGCGCAAACCCGGAAATCGCGGGTGCGAAGGCCCGCTGGGGCCGCTGGGCTAGCCGGTGATTGGGGTTGGTTGTGTCCCAAAGATTGTGCTCGGTGCGCGATTGCCCGGGCTGTGGGGCCGCTGCGGGCCGGACGGCGCCGGTTCCGGCCGTACCGCGCTTCTTTTTTCGACAAGCCCCCGACCGCCCAAGCGTTTCGCGGCAATCAGCACAATCTTCAGGACACCAAAAACGATTCACACAGATCGCGCGTTCGTGTGTATAGTGGCCCGAACTCGAAATTGGCCCTCAAACGGCATCGGAGGTTTTTTGGATGAATTTTCGGAAAAAACTGTTAGCCAGCTTCTTCATCAGCGCGATCGTTCCCGTATCCGCGAGCGCAGTCGTGCTCGAGTTCGAAACCGTGCTCGACCAGAGCTGTGCCAGCACGGGAAGCCCGGCGACCGGAGCCGGCACGTTCCAGCTCGACACCGATACGGGTGTATTTAGCTACGAAATCACTTTCTCCGGATTGACCTCGCCCGAAATCTTCTCGCACATTCACCAGGCGACCGTCGAGCCGGCCTGCCCGAATCCGGGCGGCGCAAACCCGCCGATCGTGTCGCTGCCCAACGGAAGCCCGAAGATCGGGTCGACGGTGTACTCGCCCGCGCAACAGGCCGATCTGATCGCTGGCCTTCACTACGTGAACATCCACACCAACAACTTCGTGAGCGGCGAAATCACCGGCATCATCACCCAGGTCGAGAAGGTGCCGTCGGGCTCGGTTTGGAGCGCGATGGCGCTCGTGGCGGTGTTGTGCGGGGTCGGCATCGCGATCGGGCGCGCTCGCGCCGCGGCGGTGTAGACGGCCCGAAGCCGCGCGAGAGATGGCGCTGGGTCCGTGATCAGGGCGTCGGGATCTGCTGGAGTTCCGCGAGCATCGTGCTGAGGTGCTGCGGCAGCATCAGATCCGGTGCTTCCGTGGTGACGCGCTGCGCGATTTCGCGGGCGCGCGCGAGTTCGCCGGCCTGCTGGAAGCAACGGGCCGCCTCGGCGAGCGCCCAGTGGCGCAGCGGATAGCTCTCTACCGCCCCGGCGCGCGCGTAGGATTCTGCGGCTTCGAGCCAGCGCGCGTCGTCGTCGTAGGCCTGGCCGATCCGCTGCTCGAGGATGGCCCGGAGGTTCGGGTTCCCGTCGAGATCGTCGATGGCGCCCTGCCAGATTTCGATCGCGGCGTCGGTCTCACCGGCTGCCGCACTCAGGTTCCCCTGCTCGAGCCGCGCGAGCGCTGCGGCGACCGTGCCCGAGTACTCTTCGGCGACGGCTGCGAATTGGTCGGCGAACTCGCGTTGAATGGCCGCGGCCGCGGCGGGATTGGCGAGTTCGGGGATCTCCAACGCGTCGGGGTCGGCGCCCATGGCCTTGCGGTATGCGGTCGCGACCCGATCGAATGCATCGGAAGCCACCTCGGCCGCACGGGTTCGGTGCGCGCTGAAAGCGCCGACCCCCGCTGCCGTGCCCAGTACGATCACCAGCAGGGTGATCGTCAGCGCGAGGTGGTCGCGGATCCACTGTGCAGCGTGCTCGGCGAGGTCTTCGATTTCTTCGATGACGTGTGACGGATCGTGTTCGGGCTTTTGGGCCACGTTGCCTCTCTTCGGAAGTTCGCTGTAGGTCGTGCGGCTGATCGGATCGAGCGGCGCGGATTGTATCGGATGCTTCCGCGAGTTCGAGGCCCGGGATTCGATTCGATCGCCTACTCGCTCTCGTCCTTGCGCGAGCGCGGCCGCAGGCGCAGCCGGATCGGAACGCCATCGAAGTCGAAGCTCTCCCGGAGTCGGTTTTCGAGAAACCGGCGGTAGGAAGCTTGAACGGCGTTGGGGTCGGTGCAGACCAACACGAACGTGGGCGGACGGACGGTGGTCTGGGTCGCGTAGAAGAACTTCAGCGGGCGTTTGCGGTGTCCGCGCTGTGCCATCGCGGGCTCGTGGCGGCTCACGCAATCCTGCAACCAACGATTCAGTTCAGAGGTCGGAATCCGGCGCTCGGCGGTCTGGTGGAGTTTCTGCGCGCGCTCGAGCAGGCGCCCTACTCCCGCGCCGGTCTTCGCAGAGATCTGGCACAGCGGCGCGTCGGCGAGAAAACGCAAACCGCGTTGGATCGACTCGCGAATTTCCTTCGCCCGGTGGGGTCCGGCCTGCTCCACGAGATCCCATTTGTTGGCGAGGATCGCGGTCGAGCAGCCGCGCTCCTGGGCGAGGCTCGCAATCGTCGCGTCGTGCGAGCGGAAACCGTCGGCGGCATCGATCACGATGAATGCGACTTGCGCGCGCTCCAACGCGCGCACGGTCATCAGCGCGCTGCCGCGCTCGGCGGTTCGCGTGCGCTTGCCCTGCTTGCGCAGGCCCGCGGTGTCGATCAGCGTAAAGCGCTGGCCGCCTTGCACGACCAGGGTGTCGACCGCGTCGCGGGTCGTGCCCGGAACGTCGGACACGACGACGCGCTCCTCACCGACCAGGCGGTTGAGCAGCGAACTCTTGCCGACGTTCGGCCGGCCGACGATCGCGATGCGAATCCCCTCGTCGAGAACCGGCTCGGGTTCGCGGGTCTTGGGGATTTGCGCGACGAGTTCTTCGAGTGCGTCCCAGGCGCCGGTGGCGTGTTCGGCCGAGATGCTCCGCGTGTGCTCGAAGCCGAGGGCGTAGAACTCGCCGACGCGCGCCTCGTGTTGCGGGCGGTCGATCTTGTTGACCGCGAGCATCACGGGCTTCGAGGTCTGGCGCAGGGTTTGCGCGAGCGTTTCATCTTCGGGCAGCAAGCCGGATTTGCCGTCCACCAGAAACAGCACCGCGTCCGCTTCGGCGATCGCCGATTGGGCTTGCTGTTGGACGGCGCCGTACAGGCCTTCGTCGGCCTCTCCGTCGAGCCCCGCGGTGTCGACGATCAACACGCGGCGCTTGCCGACTTCGATTTCGGTCGCGATCCGGTCCCGGGTGATCCCCGGCACATCTTCGACGAGCGCCCGGCGCGAACCCGCATAGCGGTTGAACAGCGTCGACTTCCCGACGTTCGGACGGCCGACGATGGCGACGATCGGGATGTTGGAGGTCGGCGACATAGGGATCTCGAATCGAACGGGCTGGATATCCGTGGTGGGCGTGAAACTCTGCGCGCAGGGTATCGCGGCCGCCCGGGGCATCAATCACCCGGCCGCGGGTCGGCTTGACATGGACTGGCGCGCCCCTTTAGGCTCGCCCCGGTTCGGGGCCTGGCAACGGTTTGCCGCGACGCGCTCGGCTCGCCGGCGGGGCTCGATGGGACGGATCCCAACGCTGCGGATTTCGACGAGGTTGGAGGGCGGATGAGACCGCGGGGCCGTCTGCCGGTTCGCCGCTCGACCCGCGCGCTGGCGGTCGCGTTGCTGGCACTCGTTACTTCGACCCTTGCGCTTCTCGCCCCGACACCCGCTTCCGCAAGCCCCAAAACCCTGAAGCGCTCGGCGGGCAACATCCTCTTCGCGCCCTTCGACATCGCCGTGTCGCCGTTTACCGCCGGCAAGGCGCTCTACACGAACCTGCAGGAAGTCGACGACCCGGGCTGGATGCGGATCGTCTTTCCGCTCCCGGGCTACGTCTGGATGCTGGGTGTTCAGATCGGTGGCGGTGCGCTGCGCGAAATCGCGGGGCTGTTGGAACTGGTGCCCGGCCTGGGGTTGCTGTTCTTCGACGCCGACCTCGATCCGCTCTTCGACCCGGTCGAGCGGAACGAGGCGTTGGTGGATCGGGAAACGCCGCCGCTGAAGCTCAAGTTCGGCGTGAACTACCTCGCGTCGCCCTCCCCTGCCAGTAGTTCAGCAAATCCGAGGGACTGATTCAGCTGAGTTGATGTGATCGTTCAAGCTTGCCCGGTGTCGCCCAGGAACGACTCCACGGCATCGAGGATCGGCTCGGGTGGGTCGGGCTCGTACCAGCGCACATCCGCAACCTTGCGCAGCCAGGTGCGCTGTCTGCGCGCAAAGCGCCGGGTGTCGCGGCGCATCTCTTCGAGTGCGTTGGCCAGCGTGTCCGAGCCGTCGACGACGGGGGTCATGTGGCGATACCCGATCGCGCGCAGCGGCCGAAGCTCTGGCCCGTAGCCTCGCTCGCGCAGCGCTCTCGCTTCGCGCAGCAAGCCGTTTTCGATCATCTCGCTACAGCGGCGATCGATGCGTTCGATCAGCGCTTCGCGCCCCGGGTCGAGTGCGAGGTGCAGCGTTCGGTACGGCCGGTCGCCAGAGGCGTGTTCGGCGCGCAGGCTCGAAACCGCTTCACCGATGCGACCCGCGATTTCCAGCGCGCGGATGATGCGCCGGGCGTCATTCGGGTGGATGCGGTCCGCGGCTTCGGGGTCGATCTTTTCGAGGCGCCGGTGCAGCCGCAGTGGATCGCCCGCTTCGACCGCGGCGCGGTTTTGCTCGTTGAGTTCGGCGCGCAGTTCGGGGTCCGCTTCGCCGGTCTCGAGCAAGCCTTCGAGAAAAGCTCGAATGTAGAGCCCCGTACCTCCCGTCAATACGACGATTTTGTTCCTCGCATGAATTTCGGCGGCGGCCTTTCGCGCCTCTTCCGCGTAGCGGCCCGCGCTGTAGGGGACGTCGGGCGTCACCACATCGAGCAGGTGGTGGGGGACCTGCGCGCGCTGTTCGAGCGAGGGTTTGGCGGTGCCGACGTCCATGTAGCGGTAGACCTGCATCGAGTCGGCGTTGACGATCTCGCCGCCAAAACGCTGGGCGATCTCGATCGCGAGCGGCGTCTTGCCCGAAGCCGTTGGCCCCGTCACCACCACCACGGGCGGTTTCTGCGTCTGCGCGTCGCGATCCATCCCCCGAGCCTATCCGCCTTCCCCGATCTCCGCCGCGATCAGCGTCGAGCGAAACGGCGCTCGATCTCGGCGAGCTCGAAGGGGACCGCGA
>JAHEEJ010000298.1 GCA_024640705.1 Deltaproteobacteria bacterium | reverse complement strand
GCCTGGAACCGGTCATCCAGATCACCTGCCGCGACCGCAATCGGCTCGCGATGCAGGCCGACCTGCTGGGCGCCGCCGCCCACGGCATCAAGAACGTGCTCTGCCTGTCGGGCGACCACCAATCGTTCGGCAACCACCCGGGCGCCAAGAACGTCCACGACATCGATTCCATGCAGCTGATCCGCATGATCAAGGACATGCGCGACGAGAGCCGCTTCCAGTGCGGCGAGGAGATTCCGGGGGGCGGCCCGCGCTTCTTCATCGGGGCGGCAGCCAATCCGTTCGCCGATCCAATCGCACTGCGCCCGTTCCGACTGGCGAAGAAGGTCGCCGCGGGCGCCGACTTCGTACAGACCCAGCTCATTTACGACATGGATCACTTCCGCAGCTACATGGCGCGGGTGGTCGACATGGGCCTGCATGAAAAGGTGTCGATCCTGGCGGGTATCGGCCCGCTCAAGAGCACCGGGATGGCGCGTTACATGCGGGACAAGGTGCCGGGCATGATGGTTGCCGACTACTACGTCGACCGCATGGCGGAGGCCGTGAAGGGAATCGACAAGGACGACAAGGAAGCGAAACAGGAGGCCTGGCGCACGGAGGGCATCCAGATCTGCATCGAGCAGGCCAAGGAAATGAAGCAGATCGAGGGTGTGGCTGGCGTGCACATCATGGCCATCGGCTGGGAGACGGCCGTCCGGCCGATCGTAGAGGGAGCGGGCCTGATGCCGCGGCCCAAGGTGGACGGATGACGAACGCGATCGCAGCTTCGAATAGCCACGCAGCAGAACCGCTGCCGCAGGCCCTGCTGGCGCACGTCGGGCAGAACGTGTTCCGCTGCTATCAGTGCAGCAAGTGCTCCAGCGGCTGCCCGCTGGCCGATCGCTTCGACCTGACCCCGAACCAGGTGATGCGCAGCATCCAGTTGAACGACCCGCTCGTGCTCGAGAGCAAGGCCATCTGGCTGTGCGCGAGCTGCCAGACCTGCACGACGCGCTGCCCGCAGGAAATCGACGTCACCGGGGTGATGAATGCGCTGCGCATCGAGGCGAAGCAGCGCGGGATCCCTCCCGCGATCCCGGAGATCGCGCGCTTCAACGAGTACTTCATGCGCTTCGTGCGAAAACTCGGGCGGGTTCCCGAACTGCCTTTGATCCTCGCCTACAACCTGCGCGAAAAGAAGCCCTTCCGCGATCTGGGCATGGGCTTCCAACTGATCAAGCGCGGCCGACTCAAGTTCCTGCCCCACTTCGGGCGCGTGCCGAAGAATGTCAAACCGATCGCCGAGCCGAATAACAAGGTCGGATACTTCCCCGGCTGCGCGTCGCTTTCGAGTGCCGCGGAATACGATCGCACCGCGCGCATGGCGGCCGAGCACCTCGGCATCCAATTCGTCGAGCCGCCGAACTGGGTCTGCTGCGGCGCGAGTTCCGCGCACGCCATCGACGAGAAGGAGGCCCACGAGCTCCCGATGAGCACCCTCTCGACGATCGAGCAGATGGGACTCGACACGGTGACCTCACCGTGCAGCAACTGCTTCTCCCGCCTCAAGGCGGCCGAGCAAACCGCGAAGGGGGATCTACCGTCGAGCCACGAGACCGGCGGCGTCGGCAGCGAGGTCCGCGTGCAGCACCTGCTCGACACGATCATGGACCGGGTCAGCCCGGAGCAGATCAAGAGCAAGGTTGCACGGCCGCTGAGCGGCCTCAAGGTCGCCTGCTACTACGGCTGCCTGATCACACGACCCGGCCAGGCTACCGGTGCCGAACACGTCGAGTATCCGATCAAGATGGACCGCATGATTCGCGCACTCGGGGCGGAAACCGTCGAGTGGTCGTGCAAGACCGAGTGCTGCGGCGGCGCGCTGGGCCTGACCCAGGCCGACGTGGCGATGGAGATGTCGCGCAAGGTCCTCGCAGACGCGCGCGATTGCGGCGCCGAGGCCGTCGTCACGATGTGTCCCTTGTGTCACATGAACCTGGACGCCCGCCAACGCGCACTCGAGCTGGATCGAGAAATCCCGATTCTTCACGCGACGCAGTTGATGGTGCTGGCCTTCGGCAAGGGATCCAAAGCCGCGCTGCTCAACAAGAACCTGGTCGATCCGCGTCCGATGCTGGAATCCAAGCAGCTGCTGAGCGACGCCGCTCGCTGACGCCGCCCGGTTGAAAAGGCTCGGGGGCGGTTACGGACGCCGCAGCTCGATGCGATACTTCTCGAGATTCTGATCGAGGAAGCTCCAGCCCCAACCCGCGAGTGTGCCGTCCTCGATGACGAGAGGCGTCAGCTCGTCGTCCGTGATTGCGCCGTCGTGTTCTCGTTGGTCGGTGTAGTAGAAGAGGACTTCGACGTGGACGCCATCCGCGGTGCGGGTCGCCTCGGTTCTGTACGGGTTGCTGATTCGTTTGCCGCGGTAGAGCGCCCGAATTTCATCTGAAACCGTCTTCGACCCCTTCTTGCTCGGGAGTGCAGACCTTGTGTAGGTCTGAACCGTCTCGGTCCCCATCATTTCCAGAACCTGTGCCTTGGTCATGCCTACGCTGAGCCCGACCAGCCGCTCTCGATTCTGATCGCGAACCGTCTCTACGGTCTGAACCGGGATCCAGGTGCGGCACCCAACCACGAGGGCCAGGACCGCAAGACTGCAAATGGGCGCAAACCAGGAGTTCCGTGAACACCGAATCATTTCCATCGCAGGCTCCCCTCTACCCTCGCAATCTCGTTCCGAGATGCTGCATGGCGACATCATATAACGGAACGACGACGTCCGTGCTGAACCGGAGGCCCGGGATCGACACGAGGGCTCAGCCCGGCCGCAAACCGGCGATCCCCAGCAAGGGCGCCGGCGTGAGCCTACGCCTTGCTGATGCCGTGTTCTTTCATGTAGGCGCGGATCATCGCCGCGTGACGCAGGTCGTCGCGGCGGATGCGCTCGGTGATCGCGGGCGCATCGGCGTCCGGCGCGGGCTGCAGCGCGTTTTCGAAGATCATTCCGTCGGTCGTCGTCTCGATTTCGAGTGCGGTTCGAAACGCGGCCTCGCGAGACAGGGGTTGCTCCTTCATCTGCTCCAGGAGCTTCTCCAGCATGTGGTTCGCCTCTATCAGGTATTCGACCCGGGCCGGGAGTATCTCCTCTCCGTATTCCGAACCGAAGACTTTTCGGCCGGCCTCCAGCAAGCCCGCGTGGCCGTTCTCCTCGACACTCAGCGTCCACCAGAGGTCGGCATCGTCGGGAAACGCCTGAAAGAATTCGAAGTAGAGCAGCGACACGGTGTGCTCGTGCCGAATCGCCTCATCGAGCAGGGTATCCAGGGCGTCGCTCATCTTGAGATCTTCTCCTCGACCGTGTGCGCCAATTCGATGCGGGAGTGTACCAGCTCAGATCCCTAACGGGTCGCAGAGCAACGCAGGCGCGGCCCCCGAACACGGGCTTCATCTGCACGCCCGAGCGATGCACAGACACCAACGCTCGCGGCAAAAGCCAGCTGGGGCGAACAGGTTCAGCGAAGCGCCCGACCGGACCCAAGTCGGCGCCCCGGCCCGGACGTGCGCAACAAATCCGAGAAGTAACGCCTACTTACGTCTGCTGCCGAGCACGCAGTTGGAATCGACTCTGCCAGTAGCGGCTCCCGGCCCGATCCAGCTCCTACGCTCGAAGCCCAGGCTTGGGGCGATGGCGGTGACATCTCGCTCTCAGCATGGCTCATACAGGGTTTTGCTTGCATTGACGCATTTACCGAACGCGCGCGTGAAATGCGGCAAATCACTGATTCCGACGATGCCATCTCCGTCGAGATCGCCGGGGCTCTTGTTGCCGCGCCCAAAGAATTTCGTGAATTTCCCGAAATCCGCAATTTCGACGACGCCGTCCCCATCGTAATCCGCACTATTGACCCGCGCGATCGAAACGATGTCGCCATCGTAATAGATGGGTTCTCCACCCTGATAGTCGATCGCGGTAATCCAGACGTCGTGAAATCCCAGCTTGGTTCGCCCGCTATGATCGGGGATGCACACTTCATCACCAATTCTGGCCGTGGTGCAGCCCTGGATATCGTCGAAGCAGATCTCGTATTCGACATTGGGAATCTGCGACGGCTCCCATTCCCAGACCGGGCATTCGATCAGCACATCCTGACCGTCGGGCCCATCGATTGCGTTAGCCTCCGCTTTCCAAAATATCGACGAGAAACTGATCACCGCAATCGCGGAGATCGAGACAAGACGTGAATGCACGCAGCGCTCCAAAACAATAGATATCGCGAGAGAAATTCCTCGCGACGGTTCGCTCCTGCACTCTCTGTCGCGCAGACTTATAGATGGATCTGCGCGAGACTCTGTGAGCAAGGTCACCAGACTCAAATGTTTTGCAAAAGTGCAGCGGTTTGGCTGTATGCACATTCAATCGGATAGGTATGGAACGCTCGCGAGAGCTACAGGAAACGTGCGGGTTTGCTCTTCAAGCGTTGCGCTGCTCGAAGTTCGGCACAGCGCTCGACGAACGGAATATCACGCGATCCAGGAATCCCGTTAGGCGCAAAGTCCAGAAGCACGGCGTTCGACCACTGAAGTTTGATGCTGCGCGCGCATGCCCACGCGATGCTTGGAGACGAAAAATTCTCGCACTCGCAGACCTCCGAGAAGCGAACCCCGGCAAAGAACAGCTCGATTCGGCTTCGGGTTTCGAGAGCGATCCCA
>JAHEEJ010000297.1 GCA_024640705.1 Deltaproteobacteria bacterium | reverse complement strand
TCAGTTCGGGGGTTTCGTCGCACGCGAAGCCGAACATCATCCCCTGATCGCCGGCCCCCTGCTCTTTGTGCAGCCCCTCGCCCTCGGAGACGCCCTGGGAGATGTCCGCCGATTGCCGGCCGAGCGCGATCGTGACCGCGCAGGTCGCGGCGTCGAAACCCATGTCGGAACTCGTGTAGCCGATGTCCGAAACGACCTGGCGGACCAGCGGCGCGAGTTCGACGACCGCGTTGGTGGTGATCTCTCCGGCCAACATCACCAGGCCGGTCGTGGTGAGCGTCTCACAAGCGACCCGCGAGGCCGGGTCCTGGGCGAGCATCGCGTCGAGAACGGCGTCCGAGATCTGGTCGCACATCTTGTCCGGATGGCCCATCGAGACCGATTCAGAAGTAAAAAGAGCGCCTCTTGCCATGATCCGTGACTCCTCTGGGCCAAAATGTGGTTCCGCACTCTAGTCGAGCGCCGTTTCGGATTCAATTCGAAAAGCGCGGTGGGTTCGCCCGTTTACCGTCGACCGCGCGGGCTTTCAGCCCGCCGCGGAATTGCCGATTTCGGCGTGGGTGCGTTCGATCAGCGCGCCCAGCGCCTTGACGGCCTCCTCGGCGTCCGGACCGATGGCGAGAATCCGCAGTTCGACGCCGCGGCCTGCGGCAAGCGAGAGCAGCGACAGCACGCTTCGCCCGTCCACCCACTCGCGACCGTTGCCCACCGAAATCTCGGATTCGAAGCGACCCGCCATGACGACGAACTCGCCCGCGGGTCGCGCGTGCAGACCCAGCTCGCTTCGGACCGTAAACCGGCGTTCGACGCTCTTGCTCACGTATTCTTTTCCGGGAGGATCTCGCTCGCGACAGAAATATTGCGCTGCCCGTAGCGCTTGATGAACTTCGCCAGATCCTTGAGGGGCTTGTCTTCCGAGAGCGTCGCGAGCTTGATCAGCATCGGCAGATTCAGGCCGGTGACCACCTCGACGGCCGCCTCTCCCACGAAAGACAGGCTCATGTTGGATGGCGTTCCCCCGAACATGTCGGTGAGCACGAGCACGCCAGCTCCGCGATCGGCCTGCTTCAACGCCCTTTCGATCAGCTGCCGCATTTCGTCGACGCTCTGTTTCGGATCGATCGACACCGTGAAGAATTCCGGCGTATTCGGAACGATCAGACGCAGTGCATGGAGAAACTCCTTGCCGATCTGATAATGGGTCACGAGTACTACCCCGATCTTCATCAGCTTCGCCCCACGTCTCGATGCTCCACGTTGACTTCGCGCCCCGTGCTCCGGATGGATTCGGCCAGCGCCTCGACGATCGCGACGGATCGGTGTCGGCCACCGGTGCACCCCACGCCGATCGTCACGTACGCCTTGCCCTCCTGATCATAGAGGGGAACCAGGAAGTTGCACAGATCGCACAGTCGCTCGAACAACGCCGTCCCAAGCGAATTCTTCAACACGTAGTCGGCCACCTCCGGATCGCTCCCGGAGCGCTCGCGCAAGCGCTCCTCGAAATACGGATTGGGGAGAAATCGCACATCGAAGAGTTGTTCGACGGACTGCGGCGTCCCGTAGCGGAAGCCGAACGAAATTAGGTTGACGACGGTCGCGCGGGCCGCGCCCTCGATGTGTTGGACGACATTGGCCTTGAGCTGATGGACGTTGAGCGCCGAAGTCTCGATCCGATAATCCGCGAGCGCGGAAACATCGACCAGCAAGCGCCGCTCCTTCTCGATGCCCTCTTCGACGCTTCCGGCGGGCGAGAGCGGGTGAACCCGCCGCGTCTCGCGATATCGGTTCAGCAAGACTTCATTCGAGCAATCGAGGAACATGACCTCGATTCGCGCGCCCGATTGCCGCAGCGCTTCGATCGCAGCCGGCAGCTCGCGGAGGAACGCCTCCTCGCGGGCATCGACCGCCAACCCGATCTTCTCGATCGGCGGCGTGGCCTGGGTGCAGAGGTGCAGAAACTGCTCGATCAGCTGAACCGGGAGGTTGTCGACGCAGTAGAAGCTCAAGTCCTCGAGCGCCGCCATCGCGGTGCTCTTGCCGCTGCCGGAGAGTCCACTCACGAATACGATGTGCGCGCTCGAAGACCTCAACGTCGCTCCATTTCGTCCCGCAGGCGCTGATCGAGGCGCTTCGCTGCGTTCACGCCCGATCGGCGCTGCAGGTGATCCCGGGCCGCCAGTTCCACGACCGTCGCCATCGATCCGCCGGGCCGCGCGGGCAGCGTCAGCCGCGGCAGCCGGACACCCGCAAACTCCTCTTCCGGCCGCTCCAACCCGACGCGTTCGTAGGCGGCACCCTCCCGCCAGCGCTCGAGTCGACAGACCAGATCCACGCCGACTTCATCGCGGACCGAATCGGGACCGAACAAATCCGGGACGAAGACGATCCCGATGCCGCGGATTTCCATGTAGTGCCGAATCCGCTCGGGCGCGCGGCCCCTCAGGCCGTCGCCCGGTTCGGGTGTCAGCTCGATCACGTCGTCCGCTACGAGTCGATGCCCGCGGCTGAGCAACTCCAGCGCGCACTCGCTCTTGCCGACGCCACTCGGGCCGAGCAACGCGGTCCCCACGCCGTGAACCTCGAGGAGCGCCCCGTGGACCGAAACCGTCATGGTGTCTCCGAATCCGCTGAACGGGCGTCGCGCGGAAAGGGCTAGCGGGCGAATCCCACGGATTCGCTTGCGGCGTCGCCTCACCCCATGCTGGGGCGAGGCGACTAGAGATTGGTGTCCTCTTCGGCAATGGCCCGGATGATGTCGCTCTGCGTCTCGGCACTCGTGAGCTGCTGGCGGAACGCCGCATCCCGGAAGAAACGCGAGATTCGCGCCAGGGCCTTCAGGTACTGACCACCGGAGTGCTCGGGCACGACGAGCAGAAAGAAGTGGTGGGTGGGCTCGCGATCGATCGAATCGAAATCGATCCCCTCCGGGCTCCGGGCAAAGGTCGCCACGAGGCGATCCAGGCCGGCCATCTTCCCGTGAGGGATTGCGACGCCGTCCCCGATCCCGGTGCTCTGTAGCGCCTCGCGCTCCAGGAGAACCTCCAGGAGTCGATCGGCCTCGATCTGAGGCTCGACCTTCGCCAGCGCACCAGCCATTTCTGCGAGCACCTCGCGCTTGCTGCCGACCCCCAGATTCAGGATCACAGCATCGTTCACGAGGATGTCCATAATCTTCATCGGAGTTCCCTCGAACCGCGGGCGGGAGGCTAGCCGACTTCGCGGCGTTTCGTCGACGAGAGAATATTCAGCGATTCCCGGTATTTCGTGACCGTGCGCCGGGCGATGTCGATATTGGCGACTTTGAGCATCTCGGCGATCCGCTGATCGGACAGGGGGCGGCGGGGGTCCTCAGCGCTGATCAGCTTGCGGATCCGCTCCTTGACGCTCTCGCTCGCCACGGCGTCGCCCACGACCCGGTTGATGCTGGAGTTGAAGAAGTACTTCAGCTCGAAGATTCCCTGGGGTGTATTGACGTATTTCGCGGTCGTGACCCGGCTGACCGTCGATTCGTGCATTTCGATGTCGTCTGCGACGTCGCGCAGATTGAGGGGCTTGAGGTGGTTGATGCCCCGCTCGAAGAAATCCCGCTGGTACTTGATGATGCTCTCCATCACCCGGTAGATGGTGCGCTGGCGCTGGTGGATCGACTTGATCAGCCAGAGCGCGGAGCGGACCTTTTCCTGGACGTATTCCTTGGTGTCCTTCGAAGCGCCGTTTCCGCGCGAGAGGACGTCGCGGTAGAGGCCGTTGATCCGGAGCCGCGGCATGCCGTCATCGTTCAAGACGATGTGGAAATCATCGTTGACTTTGTGGACGTAGATGTCGGGAACGATGTACACCGGCTCGTCGCCGCCGAACGCGCGGCCCGGACGCGGCTCGAGATGGCCAATGATGTTGGCGGCCGCGACGACCTCGGTCACGGAAACGTCGAGTTCCCGAGCCACCCCTCGGAAGTCTCGCTTGATCAGCGTGTCGAGACACTCCTCGAGAATGCGCAGCACCAGGGGATCATCGATCTTCAAGATCCGGACCTGGAGCAGCAGGCACTCTTTCAGGTCCCGCGCGCCCACACCGACGGGATCCAGTTGCTGAACCCGGGCCAGCGCAGCTTCGACGGTGGCTTCCGACACGCCGGACTGCCGGGAGATCTCACCCATCGTGGCCTGCAGGTAACCGCGCTCGTCGAGGTTGCCGATGATGAACCGGGCCGCGACCTCTTCCTCGATCGGCAACTCCGTGAGCTGCAGCTGCCACTCGAGGTGCTCACTCAGCGTATCGCGGCGGGTGAGCGTGGCATCGATCGAGGGCCGCTCATCTTCGCCGCCGGAAACCTGTGACGTCTGGGGATTCGAGTTGAGGTAATCCTGCCACTCCAGATCCGCAATCTTCTCGGCGTCCGTGAGCTCTTCACTCGAACTCTGCAGATCCGCTGCCGCCACTTCTTCGGCGGGAGACATCTCGCTGGCCGCCGGCTCCGCGTCCGCCGTCGGCTCGTATTCCTCGGCCGGAGCCTCGCCCTCATCGTCGAGATCGACGAACTCCTCGAGAACCGGATTCTCCTCGAGTTCCTGCTGGACCAGACCCACGAGTTCGAGCCGATTCAGCTGCAGCAGCTTGATGGCCTGCTGCAGCTGGGGTGTCATCACCAGCTGCTGGGTCAGGCGCAATTGCTGTTTCAGCTCGATGGCCATTCGCTCATTCC
>JAHEEJ010000296.1 GCA_024640705.1 Deltaproteobacteria bacterium | reverse complement strand
GCATAGTTCGACATGAAGCGATCGCCGTCGGCGTTGATCAGGTAGCCCCCCTCACCGCGCGCGCCCTCGGTGAGCAGGATGCCGTGCTGGTACAGCCCCGTCGGATGGAACTGCACGAACTCCATGTCCTGCAGCGGCACACCCGCGCGGTAGGCGGCCACGATGCCGTCGCCGGTGTTGGCGGCGGCGTTCGAGGTGATCTTGAACGCCTGGCCGTAGCCTCCGGAAGCGAAGAGCACCGCCTTGGCGCGGAACACCTCGAGCTTGCCGGTCTTGATATCCATGGCCACCACGCCGCGGCAGACACCGTCTTCGATGATCAGCCGGTTCATGTGCCACTCGGAGTAGACCTTGAGCTTGCCGCCCTGCTTGTAGGTCTGCTCGACCAGCGTGTGGAGCAGCGCGTGGCCGGTGCGGTCTGCCGAGAAGCAGGCCCGCAAGAAGCTGTGACCGCCAAACGCGCGCTGGTTGATCTTTTGATCGTCCGTGCGCGAGAACGGGCAACCCAGGTGCTCCATCTCGTAGATGGTGCGGGGCGCGTCGTTGCAGAGGATTTCGATCGAGTCCTGGTCGCCCAGGTAGTCGGCGCCCTTGACGGTGTCGTAGATGTGGGCCTCGACCGAATCGCCGTCGACATTGCCCAGCGCCGCCGCCACACCCCCCTGCGCCGCGCCGGAGTGGCTGCGGCTCGGGTAGACCTTCGTGATGACTGCCACGTCGAGGTGGCCCACCAACTCCATTGCAGCCCGCAATCCCGCGAGACCGGATCCTACGATGACGACGTCGTGTGAATACATGGCTCCCTGCCTGGAAAGCGTCCGCCGTCATGCCTTGCAACTCCCGTTCCGCATCGCGATGACTGGGCGAATTGTCGGGGTGGCGGCCCCGAGGTTGGGCGATCCGCGCTGAACGGCCGTGTTTGTTGGCGAAAATGGCGGTCGAGTGCCGAGTTTCGAGCGATTCGTGGGATCGGATGCGTTCCTCGCCCCGGCGACCCGCGCACTTGATTGGGGCAATACGCCCCGTTTTTGGGGGCAGACTGGAACGATTCCAGCCGGACCAGAATTTCACCTATCTTGGCTGCGAAGGGGAGTTTGATGAAAGTCATCGTCGATCTATGTGTCGTGCCCATGGGTGTGGGGGTTTCCGTCTCGGAGTACGTCGCGGCCTGCGAGCGCGTACTGCAGCAGGCCGGCCTCGAGACCCGCCTGCACGGCTGCGGGACCAACATCGAGGGCGAGTGGGACGCCGTCTTCAGCGCCATCAAGCGCTGTCACGAGGTGGTGCATCAGATGGGCGCGCCGCGCATCACCACCACGATCAGCCTGGGGACGCGCACGGATCGCGACCAGAGCATCGACGACAAGGTGCGCAGCGTGGAAGAGAAACTGGCCGGGGGTGACACCAAAAAGTAGCGAACCGAGGTGTAGATCATGAAAGCTGCGGTGTTGCACGAGGTGGGTAAACCGCTCGTTGTCGAAGACGTGCAGGTGGACGATCCGGGGCCGCGCGAGGTCCTGGTGCGCACGATCGCGGCGGGGGTTTGTCACAGTGACTATCACTACATGGATGGAAGCTGGGCGACCGATCTGCCGGTTGCGTTGGGCCACGAAGCGGGTGGCATCGTAGAGGCGGTCGGGCGGGACGTGACCTACCTCGCGCCCGGGGATCACGTCATCAGTTGTGTGTCGGTGTTTTGCGGCAGCTGCCGCAATTGTTTGAGCGGCAAACCCTACCTCTGTGAAGACATCGATTCCCTGGAGCGGCAGGCGGGCGAGAAACCGCGCCTGTCACAGGACGGCCGCATCGTTCACCAGGGCCTCGGCCTCGCGGCTTTTGCCGAGCAGATGCTCTTGCACGAACACGCTCTGGTCAAGATTCGCTCGGACATGCCGTTGGATCGCGCCGCTTTGATCGGCTGCGCGGTGACCACGGGCGTCGGCTCCGTGATCCGCACGGCCGCCGTCGAGCCCGGTAGTACGGTGGCCGTGATCGGTTGTGGCGGCATCGGGCTGTCGGCCATCAGCGGCGCCGCGCTGGCCGGTGCGAGCCGAATCATTGCGATCGATATCCACGACCACAAACTCGAGCTGGCCCGGGAGTTCGGGGCGACGGATGGCATCAACGCCGCGAGCGTCGATCCGGTCGCGACCGTTCTCGAATGGACCGGCGGCGGCATCGACTATGCGTTCGAAGCGCTCGGCCTCAAAGAAACCTGCGAGCAGGCGTTTGCCATGCTGCGCCCGTCCGGCACCGCGTGCGTGATCGGCATGGTTCCCGAGGGAGAGAAGATCGAAATCGACGCGGGCGAACTGCTCGACGATCGCCGACTGATCGGCTCCAACATGGGCTCGAACATCTTTCGCGTCGACATGCCGCGCTTCGTCGATTTCTACCTGAACGGCAAACTCAACCTCGACGCGATGATTTCGCAGCGCGTGCCGCTGGAGAAGATCAACGAGGCCTATGCGGACATGCTGGCGGGGAGCGTGGCGCGCACGGTGATCACCTTCGACGCAACTGCGTAGGGGTCTCGGACAGGGCGAGTCCAATTCCCGCCAGTCAGCGAAATCGACTATCAAATCAATTAGTTACAGGCGATTGCGTCGGGTTGTGTTTTTCGAAAATTCAGTCGATTTAGACTCGATCGTGTGTAGTAAGATGGCGGGCACACCGCAGTGACCTGAAAAAGGGTATTTCGATGCCCGAAGAGCTCCAGCAGGGTTTCCGACTGGGCGAGTTCGTGATTCGCCCGATGCAGGGCACGGCGACCGGGCCCGGCGGTGTGCACCACGTTCCCCCCCTGGCGATGGAGGTTTTGCTGTGCCTCGCAAGAGCACCCGGGACCGTCGTGACGCGGCGCGAGCTGCTGTCCGAACTCTGGGACGATGCGGATCGATCCGATGAATCCCTGACCCGCTGTGTGAGCGCATTGCGCCATCAGCTCGGTGATCACCGCGAGCTTCCAACCTACATCCAGACACTGCCAAAACGCGGTTACCGGCTGGTTGCGAAAGTCTCCGGTCTTTCGGAGACCCATCGATCGGTCAACGCGCGGGATGCCCCCGCCTTTCCGAAGCTCGGACCGCAAATTGATTCGAGATCCCCCGGGAGTCTCGGCGAATTCATCGAAGACCTGAAGCGCCGCCGGGTATTTCGCGTCGCATTGATCTACCTGATCTGCGCGTGGTTCGTCGTGCAGGTTTCCGAGGCCACCTTTCCCGCGCTGTTGATTCCGCTCTGGGGTCAGACGCTGGTCGTCGCGGTGGTGATCATCGGCTTTCCGCTCGCGCTGATCCTGGCCTGGGCGTTTCAGATCACGCCGGAAGGCATCCGATCCGACGTGTCGTTGCGCTCGGTCGGACGCATCACTGGCAAGCGCAAGTTCGATTACGCGGTCATCGCGATGTTGCTCGCGACGGTCGGATTTCTCGCGTTCTGGCAATCGCCGAGCGAAGAAGCCGATCTGTCCGCAGCTGTCGTTGAATCGGAAGCGGGTGACGCGAGTTTCATCGGCGAACCCAATGAATCCGTCGCCTCGATTGCTGTCTTGCCGTTTGTGAACATGAGCGGAGACTCCCGCAACGAATATTTCAGCGATGGCCTTTCCGAGGAGATCCTCAACTCGCTGGCGCGGCTGAAGGAACTCAACGTCGCTGCGCGGACATCGTCGTTTTCCTTCAAGGACAAAGACTTCGATATACCGACAATCGCGACGCAACTCGGCGTGGACCACGTGCTGGAAGGGAGCGTTCGGCGGCAGGGACAAGAGATTCGCGTCACCGCGCAGTTGATCCGGGCCGACACCGGTTTTCACGTCTGGTCACAAAACTACGACCGCGAGATCGAAGACGTCTTCGACATCCAGAGCGATATCGCCCACAACGTGGTCCTATCGCTAGAGCTCGTACTGTCGAGCAATGCGGGAGCTCGACTCGAAAAACATCCTACCGCGAGTCTCGAAGCCTACGAATTCTATTTGCAGGGCCGAAACTATTTGCGAAATGCCGAGGAAGAATCGGATCTGGGCAATGCGAGGGTGCTGTTCGAAAAGGCGATCGCTGTCGATGTCGATTACGCGCAAGCCTATGCGGGACTGTGTGAGACCCATCTGCTCGGGTACGAATGGATCCATTCGACCGAGTTGTTCGAGCAGGCCGAACGCGCTTGTCATCGGGCGCTCACGCTAGACGCTGCGGACGGCTCCGTCTATACCGCGCTCGGTAATCTCTATCGCCATTCCGGCCAATACCACAAAGCAGAACAGAGCTTCGAACGCGCGATTGCTTTGAATGCCAGCGCGGTGGGTGCCTACGATGGTCTCGCAGAGACGTATGCGAAACAGGGCCGCCTGGACGAAGCAGAGCGAAGCTATCAGCGCGCGATCGAAATCCAGCCTCGCTTCTGGCGAGGGTACATCGCGATGGGAAACTTCTTGTTTACGTCTGGGCGATCGAAAGAGGCGATCGAGTATTTCCTTCGGGTTGCGGAAATGGCGCCCGACAATTCGACCGCGTTTCTCAATCTTGGGTCTACCTATTACATGCTGGGCGATCAAGAGAAAGCCGTCGCTGCCTGGAAGCGCTCCGGGGAGTTGCTCCCCTCGAAATTCGTCTATGGCAACATCGGAACGAGTTATTTTTTCCACGGTCAATTCGAAGAAGCGATCGAAATGTATCAGCGAGCGATCGAACTCGCTCCGGACGACTATGAGAGCTGGGGCCTT
>JAHEEJ010000295.1 GCA_024640705.1 Deltaproteobacteria bacterium | reverse complement strand
CACAAGGCCGGTGCGAGGGTCTTCCCGCTGCTGGTGCCGATCGACGCGGCGGAGGAAGAAGCGCTGAACAACCTGGCTGCGTGGAAGGTGCTCGCGGAATACGAGCGGCCGTTTCTGACGTTGTTCGCCGACGGTGATCCGATCATGGCCGGGGCGGACGCGATCTTGCGCGCGAAGATTCCCGGTACGGCCGGTCAGCCTCACAAGAGCATCCGCAACGCCGGTCATTTCATTCAGGAAGACGCGGGCGAGGAACTCGCGGATGAACTGATCAAATGGTTGCTCTGACCCTCACGATTCGAGGAGACATCGATGAAGCTCTACGGAACTCCGATTTCACGCGCTTTGCGATCCATCTGGGCTGCCGAAGAAGTGGGTGTCGACTACGAGTTGATTCCGATTTCGAATCAGGCGGACAGCAAGACGCCCGAGTACCTCGCGGTCAATCCCAACGGTCGGATTCCCGCGCTCGTGGATGGCGATCTCGTGCTGTTCGAATCGATGGCCATCAATCTCTATCTCGCCAAGACCTACGGTGGCAAGCTCTACCCGAGCGACCCGCACGACGAGGCGCGCGCGATTCAGTGGTCGATCTGGGGGATGACGGAACTCGATCCGCAACTGATCCCGATGGTGATGCACAAAATGATCTTGCCCGAGAGCAAGCGGGATCCCGCGGTCATCGCAAATGCCGAGGCCGCGGTCGCAAGGCCGCTGGCCGTGCTCGACGCGCAACTGGCGGATCGGGAGTACCTGCTCGGCGGCGATTTTTCGGTAGCCGATCTCAACGTCGCCGGGGCGCTGCTGACCGCGAACTTCGTGAATTTCGACATTTCGAAGTACGAGAACGCGACGCGCTGGATGAGCCGCTGCACGGGTCGGCCTTCGTTCGCGCGCACGCAGGCGAAATAGTTTCAGCGCCGGCGCGATATCGTTGCTCGGGATCTCGAGCGGCTAGAAGTTCACGTCCGCGTGCGCAGCCTCGTGGGGATTGTGCGTGCATTTTCCCCGCTTCGCGTAGTAGGCTCTGAGCTGGAATTTGCGCCGGAGCCGGAGATGTCCCCCAGATTCGCGCACAGAAAGGGGCTCTCTGGAGCCGCTGCCCGCGCAGCGGGTCCCGCTGCGGCAGCGATCGCGCTCGCCTTGTCCTCTGTGGGCTTCGCCCAGGATCTCTTCGTGGTGAGCCAATCCACCGCCGAAGTTCTCCGCTACGACGGCGGTGACGGGTCCTTTCTCGAAGTCTTCGTCGAGACGATCACCGAAGGCTTTTCGAATCCCGGGGGTATGGCACTGCGGAGCGCGACGGGCGAACTCTATCTGACGAGCACCGGGACGGGTGAGATCTGGCGCTACACGGCTGCGACGGGCGCCGTACTCGCGCCGCCCGCCGCGAGCGGTCTGATTGCGCCGCGCTCCGCGGCCTTCGACACGTCGGGCGACACGCTCTACTTCCTCGCGGCGGAAACCGAACTGAGCAGCGGAACCGATGCACTCATGCAGCTCGTGATCGCGTCGGGCAACGTCTCGACGCTGGCCAGCGATGCGGCGGCAAACTTCGCCGCGCTCGCGCTGAACGGCTCCGACGTCTACGCGAGCGATGCGCTCAACGGAGCCGTGCTGCGCTTTGCGACCGGCGGCGGTGGTGGTGGCGCAACGACGGTGATTTCGGGGCTGGTTTCTCCGGGCGGCATCTTGTTCTTGTCCGCGACGGAAATGCTCGTAGCCGAAACGGGAGCGGACCGGGTCGTCGAGTACACGTTCGACGGTTCAGCGTGGATCTTCCAGCGTGAGCTGCTCCCGCCGAATCACGTCAACGGGCCGTTTGGTCTCGCGTTGGCGCCCGACGGAACCCTGAGCGTTTCGGGTTCATTTTCCAACGACGTGGTGTCGGTAGATCTGATCAGTCTCGCCGTTTCTCCGCTAGTCGCGACACGGGCGGGCGGACTCGGCAACGCGATGGACCTGATCTGGGATGGCGCGACGTTGTTGGCGCTGAGCCCGCTCAGCAACGCGGTCGTCTACTTCGATCGCTCGGGCGAGCCGACGGGAACGACGGCGCGCGGGCTCTCGGCGCCATCGGACAGCGGCATGACGGTCGCAGCGTCGGGGAATCTGCTCGTCGGAAGCCTCTACGACAACGACATCATCGAGTACGACGGTGCGGGCGGCGCGGCCGTCGGCACCTTCTTCGACGCGTGCCCGACGTCGCTCGCGGCGCCGTTCGACCAGGTCGTCGGCGCGGACGGCAATCTCTACGTCTCCTGTCCATCGTCGCAGGGGATCTTCCGCTTCGACGCCGCCACGCGAAATCCGCTCGGCTTCTTCGTGACCGGCGGTTCGGGCGGTCTCAGCAATCCGCGCGGTCTCGCGTTTGCACCGAACGGCAATCTGCTGGTTGCGAGTGGTCTCACGGGGGAGATTCTCGAATACGCGGGCGGCAGCGGCGCCTTCGTCGGCGTCTTGATCGATTCGACCGGAAACGGCGGAGGCGCGCTCGATCCGTGGGGGCTCGCAGTCCACGATGGCGGGCTCTACGTGGCCTCGCGCTTTCCGAGCGAGGTGCGGCGGTTCGATGCGACGACGGGAACGTTCGTGCAGACTTTCGTGACGAGCGGTGCGGGTGGCCTCGCCGGCCCGACCGCGCTGACGTTCGGGCCCGGCGGCGACCTCTTCGTGACGAGCTATGACGACGACGCGATCCGGCGCTACGACGGCGTCGACGGTTCCTTCGTGGAGGTCTTCGTCGCGAGCGGCAGCGGTGGACTCGACGGCCCGATCGATCTGGAATTCATCCCCGAGCCCGGCGGCTCGATCGCCTTCGCGGCGGGCGTCGCCGAGTTGCTCGCGCTCGCCGCGCTGCGGCGCCCGCGTCGGAGGCAAGCGTGAAACGGCGGCTTCGCTTTTTCCTTCCAGCACTGCTCATCGTCGCGGGTGTGTGGTTCTGGCTGCTGCGGGATCGGACGCCTCCGATGGGCGAAGTGCCGGTTGCACTTGGAGAAACCAGCCAGCGCGTGCTTCCCGACACAGAGGGGAAACCCCAAGTGTGGACGATCTCCAAGCGGGAACTCGAGATGGAGGATCTTCCGGATCGCGTGTTGCCGCAGCCGGCCCCACGGGATAGCGCGCCAGGGCCGCACACTGATTCCGCGCGCGCGCTCGACGCGCGTGCGCTAGAGGCCTGGAAGCACGGAGAGATCGAGGAGGCGCTAGGTCTATTTGCCGCCGCCGTCGAGGCCGACCCGGACGACGCCGTTCCGCGCTCCAACTACGGTCGTCTGCTGCTGCTGATGGCCGCCCACGAGCAGGCGCTGCCGCAGCTCGAGCGCGCCGCAGAACTCACCCCCGACGATCCGCGCGTCTGGGTCGATCTGCTCTCGTACTACGAGCGCAACGTTCTGCTGGAGCGCGCCGCCTACGCGCGCGAGAGAGCGCAAGGGTTGGCGGGATCCCGCCAACTCGTACGCGACGAGACGGGCCTCTGGCGTTTCGACGACGAGTCGATTTTTCCGTGATTTTCTCGACGGAATCAGAATAGAATGGCCTTCGACCTGAATCGATCAGGTCGTCGAGAATCGGGAGGTCCGGCGACGGCATCGTCCAGGCAATCTTCTGAGCAAGCGTGCGCGTGCATCGGACGTTCGGGTGTTCACCCAACGAGGAGGAATTCGATGAAGCGAGTCAACACCACTTTACTGTCATTGGCATTATCGCTCGCATTTTTTGCGACCAGCGCACACGCACTGACGGAAATGACTGGCAACACCGATGGCGGAGCCTTCTTCAAGATCGTCGTTCCGGACGACTGGAACGGCGACCTCGTCATCTGGAATCACGGCTTCAGTCTTTCGCCGATCGGCCCCGTGTCGGACCTTGGCCCGCTCGCTTCGCTGCAACTCTCCGAGGGCTATGCGGTCGCGGCCTCGAGCTACCAGCAGTTCGGCTGGGCGCTGTTCAAGACCAAGAACGACATGCAAAACATGTACAGCGTCTTCAAGGCGAACTTTGGTGTGCCCAACCAGGTCTTCTTGAACGGCGCATCGCTCGGGGGCATCGTTACCGCACAGCTCGTCGAGAAGGCGCACATCGGCAACGTCGTCGGCGCCTACCCGATCTGCGGCGCGGTGGCGGGTAGCCGCAACTGGGATGCGGGAATCGACACCCGGTTGACCTATGACGCCGTCTGCGCGAACACGCCGGCCGCGTTCATCGACGGAGGCGGGCAGGGCCTGCCCGCGCCGGGTTTCCCGACCTACGTGATTCCGCCGGGCAGTTCGCCGCTGGAAAACGAACTGACCATGGCCCTCAAGGTCAACGCGTGCATGGGGATCCTCACGCCGGCAGAATTTCGGACTCCCCAGCAACAGGCCAACCTGGTGGCGTTCTTGACGGAAACGCAGTTTCCGGCTTCGTTCATCCTCACCGACATGGGGTTTGCGCTCTTCGGTCTTTCCGATCTGATCTGGAACGGCGCGAAGCTCAACGGGAAACAGGGCATGGGCAATGTCGGCGTCAGCTATGACCTCCCGGCCATCGACGCGAGCATCGAGCGCGTCGCCACCAATCCGGGCGGTGCGAATCGCCTCGGCAGGAATTACACACCCTCGGGTGTCGTCGGGGATGTGAAGATCGTCTCGATGCACACCGACAAGGACGGTCTCGTGATCGTCGAAAACGAGAGCGAGTACGCATCCGTCGTCCCCGCGTCGAACCTCACGACCGCGATCGTCGTCGAG
>JAHEEJ010000294.1 GCA_024640705.1 Deltaproteobacteria bacterium | reverse complement strand
ACCCAGTAAGTCCAGCGCAAAGCGACCCCGCCGCCGCGCTCAGCGGGCGGCGGGGTTCGGTCTTGCGGCAGGTCCTGACGCGCGATCAACGTCGGGTTCGCCTGCCTTTCGGAACGTACACCGTGTTTTCGGTTCCAGAATCGACGACGTCGGTCTGGGTGTGCCAGAAAACATTGCCGTAGAGGATGTTCCGATCCCCTTCGAGGGCGATGCCGATATTGCTGAGCGCGACGTCCGGAGCGTATGAACCGTTTTGCAGCACGCGGTTCTCGTTGCCCTTGATCAGCATGTCGATCCAATTTGCGCCGAATTTATTCTTCACGATTCGGGCGGCATCTCCCGCGACGGTGACCCCGACACCCTGGTTGACCATCCCCGTACCAACGACCGTACTGGATTGAAACGAGAGGTCGCGCACGCAGATCGCCGCGACACCGTCCAGGTTGCTGGTCAGCGTGGTGTTGGTAACCGACACCGAGAGGCTATCGATCGCCAGGATTCCGACGCCCCGATTGGGGTCGCGAATGTCGTCTACACAATTCGTCGGGAAAACCTCAACTCGGGGCAGCGAGTTGTTGCCTTTGTTGATCGTGCGAATGATCGAATCTTGTACATCGATTCCGGAGTTCTCGCCGATCACCGCAATACCCGCAAAGATGTCCGTCGCTCGTCGCTTGGCGAGCGAGAGGCTGAAGCCCGAGATTCGCATGTTGCGAATTTCGACCCAGGCATCTTCGACGAGGAGCAATGCGCTGATCTCTCGACCGTCGACAGTCTGCGCATTGGCCACGATGTTGTTCGGAAGGATCGACGGAAGCGGCGACGTCCCGTCGCCCACGCCCGTTGCTTTGATGGTGATGTTCTTACCTCTTACTGTTATCTGCTCCTTGTAGTCTGCGACGTCGACGTTGATCACATCGCCGTCACTTGCTGCGTCGACCGCAGCCTGGATGGAAGTGAAATCGGCCGATGGACCGACGCCCACCCGAATCGTTGCGGCCAACGAAGCGGGTGCAATTACGAGAACAAGAAAGAAACCATAGATCCACTGCATGACTTGCCTTCCCCTGGTCGAATGACCAGATACCCTGATTTTAGATCCAATCCAAAGCGGAAAGGGGAGGAATTATTTCGCGGCCGTGGACCGGCTGGTCGCCTGGCGACACGATTCCGCGATCGAACGGGGGTCAGGTGACCCCCGAGTGGTTCGCGCCCGACACCGGGCTGGCAGCTTTGAAAGCGAGATCGCGACTTCCCACGCCGGACCATCCCTCGGACACTGCCCGGGAGGAGTGCCCGAGTCGTCGGTGACGGCAAGGCTGGAAGCCTTTCGCTGGCGCGGGCGCCGACCAATATCCGTGATCAGACGCCAGGTTGGGTTCCGCAGCGACGCGTCGGCGTTCGAACGGCGCTCGGCCAAGTCGCCGGGCGCCGCTCGCACGCTCTCTTACCGCTGACGTGAGGCCTGAGGCTCAGACCTCGGTTTCGCCATCTACCGGGTGGTGGAACTCGTAAAGCAGGATGTACTCATGGATCGAAGTGGCTCCATCGGCATCGAGGTCGCTCTGTTCGAACGTGACCCCGTAGACCTGCAACCCCGCGTCTTCGTATTCGAGTTGGGTGAGAAGCCCGTCTTGATCCTGGTCGGCCGTGTTGAAGATATGCTGCACGACGTCGACCGGGTCGTAGCCGCTCTCGCAACCACCGCCTGCGTAGGCGGTGGACGAAGTCGCGAGGAGGGCCATTGCCAGGTATGTGAGTAGACGCATGGTCGGTTCTCCGTTTGCGGGTTTGGTTTCGATCAACGCCTTGTAATGTAGAATTCGTTCGCGATTTGTCAAGATATTATCTATACATTACGTTTACACGTGATCAATTTTAGCTCCCCGAGGGGAGACTTCCGGCGAGCGTCGGATGGGGTGGGCCCCGTTGGTAGCATGGGAGGCGGGATTCCGAATGCAGCACGAACAGCGACGAGTGGCGGTTGGAATCGGAGCGCTGTGGCTGGTGTTTGCGGTTGCGGGCCTGGCCGCGGGCGCGCCGGCGGACGAAGCGACGGCGCCGGTCACGGTGCTGTGCCTGGGTGATTCGCTCACGGAGGGATACGGCCTCGCGCCCGACCAGGCGTACCCGGCCGTACTCGAGCAGCGCCTTCACGCCGAGGGACACTCGCGCGTTCGCGTGATCAACGCGGGCATCAGCGGCTCGACCTCGGCCAGTGCCGTCAGGCGCCTCGAATGGCAGTTGCGCGCGAATCCAGACGTATTGATCCTCGAACTCGGCGCGAACGACGGGCTGCGCGGTGTTCCCGTCGATGAAACCCGCAAGAACCTGGCTGCAGCCATTGCGCTGGCGCAGGAGAAGGGCACGCACGTGCTGTTGGCCGGAATGCAGATGCCCCCCAACTACGGGCCGGATTACACGCGCGAATTCGCCCGCGTCTTCACGGAACTCGGGGAGGAGCCTGGCGTCACGCTCATCCCATTCTTCCTGGAAGGTGTGGCCGGCGTGCCGCGCCTGAATCTTCCCGACGGGATTCATCCCAACGCTGAGGGCTATCGCATCGTCGTCGACAATCTGCTGCCACAGCTGCTGCCGCTGCTGTGAGCGAACGAACTTCGAGCCGCGCCGAGCGCGCACCCATCTTGAGCGTTCGGAACGTGACGAAGCAGTTCGAGACGCCGGCGGGCTCGATCGATGTATTGTGCGGCGTCGATCTCGACGCGGCATCCGGCGATTCGGTTGCGATCGTCGGCGCTTCCGGGAGTGGCAAGTCGACTTTGCTGTCGTTGTTGGCCGGGCTCGACCTTCCGACGAGTGGGAGCATCGAGGTCGCGGGACGCGATCTGGCGCGCATGAGCGAGGGGGAACTCGCGCGCTATCGCTCCGCCCAACTCGGAATCGTCTTCCAGCAGTTCCACCTGATGAGTGGGCTCACGGCACTCGAGAATGTCAGCTTGCCGCTCGACCTCGAGGGCGTCGCCGACGCCGAGGAGCGCGCCGCGGTCGTACTCGAGCAGGTCGGCCTTCGCGATCGCGCGACCCACCGACCGGGTGTGTTGAGCGGCGGCGAATGCCAGCGCGTCGCAATCGCGCGTGCGTTGATCGTCGAGCCGGCGGTGCTGCTCGCGGACGAACCCAGTGGCAGCCTCGACCCGCGCACCGGAGCGAAGGTGGAAGAGCTGCTCTTCGAGCTGACCGAGCGCCGCGGTACGAGCCTCGTACTCGTCACCCACAGCGATTCGCTCGCGGGGCGCTGCGATCGCTGTCTGCAGCTGGTCGATGGCCGGCTGCGGTGAGCGCAATTCACTCGCCCGCCCGCCCGCTTCGAGAGCGGCTACGCCGTGTGCGCGCCTTGTTGCGCCTCGGAGTTCGTGAGATCCACACGCGCCCGCGCTTTTCGACGTTTTTTGCCTTCAACCTCGCGCTGGGCCTCGCGGGCTTCGTGGCGCTCGATGCGTTGGAAGGATCCGTCGCGGATTCGCTGCTCGCACGTTCCAGGGATTTTCACGGCGGTGACCTGAGCCTCGAAAGCAACGTCGCATTCGAATCCGAACTCATCGATCAGCTCGACCTCGCGGCTGGGCCGAATTCGGCAAAAGTTGCGGTGGCCGAACTCTTCTCGATGGCGGCAGGTCCCGAACGCGCCCGGCTCGTACAGCTGCGGGCCGTCGGTGATGACTTTCCGCTCTACGGTCGCATCGAACTCGAGGAGGCGGGGGCGGTCGAAGCCGCCACGACCTCGCGCCTCGCAGCGGAGCGGGGCCTGTGGATCGATCCGTTGATCCGCAATCAGCTGGGACTCGAAGTTGGCGACGAGCTGAAGCTCGGTGCGATCTCCTTTCGCGTACTCGACGTGGTGTCAAGCGACGGAACGCGGGCGACGAGCGGTCTGGCGTTGGCACCGCGCATCACGCTCTCGCTCGATCACCTGCCTGCGACCGAACTCATCGCGACCGGCAGTCGGGTCAAGTATCTCCGTCTCTATCGTCTCGCCAAAGGGCTCGAAGCATCCGAGGTGGCCGAGCGCATGCGGAACTTGTCGGAGGGGTCCGGAATCCGCGTTCGAACCCACGAGGAATCGACGCGCAACGCGGCGCGCGCGTATGGTGCGGTGACGGACTACCTCGGTCTGATCGCGCTGATCGCCGTATTCCTGGCGGGGCTGGGGGCCAGCCATCTCTTCTACGCGTTCTTATCGCAGCGCCTGCGTGACATCGCGGTGCTGATGAGTCTCGGCGCGAGCCGGCGCGAAGCCCAGCTCGTATTTGGCACCCAGCTGATCTTGCTCGCACTGGCCGGTGCCGTCTGCGCGTGGGCGCTCGTAGCGGGTCTGCTTCCGGGCGCGACAGCACTCGCGGGCGAGTTGCTCCCGGAAGGCGTGCGGCCTTCACTCGGTCTGCGCGGGCTCGGAACCGGGGTCGGGCTCGCCGTGGCCGCAAGCGGTGCGGCGTGCCTGCCCCTGATCGCTCGGATTCGCAGGCTCCAGCCGTCCGATTTGTTTCGCGAAAATCCGCGCAGTGGCGAGCCGCCCGGTCGGATGGAGTTGCTCCGCCTGGTTCCGGCGCTCGGCCTCTTCTGGGCACTTGCGATCTGGCGTGCAGGTGACCTGGCGGTCGGAAGCCTGTTCGCGGCGATCTTCGCGGTCGCGCTCGCTCTACTCGGACTCGCGGGACACCTGGTGCTGCGCCCGCTCGGCTGGGTCGCGAAGCGGTTTCGGCCCGCAGCCGCGACACTGACCAGCGC
>JAHEEJ010000293.1 GCA_024640705.1 Deltaproteobacteria bacterium | reverse complement strand
TCGTCCCCAACGAAATGCAACCCACACGCGAGCAACTCTCTCCGGCCGCGGTCACGGGGACACTCACGGTCCCCGTTGGGCGTGTGCGCAAGCTTCGCATGGGGGGCGACTATCTCGGGGCGTTCAGCGTCGGCGATCAACTGCTCTGGGGAGCCGCGGAGCCGCTTCGGCGCGTTCTGAACATCCTTCGCGAGAGTGTGTAACCGCGCAGCGTGGAGATCGGTCTAGGTTCGCCGTGAAGGGCGCACCACTGCTCCTCGTTCTGCCGGCGCCTGCCTCGGGCCTGAAGCTGGACGACTACGGCTCCGGAAACAGTTCGAGTGAAATCCCCGCCGACCCCGATGCGATAGCCACCATTTGTGCAGCCCGCGTCGAAGAGGTCCTCTCGATGCCCCGCCAGAGGGGCGTGGCAGGTGCGGCACGGAAAAGTGCCGCCCCGGGGGAGGTTCGAATCCGCTCGACCAACGCATGGATCTGGAAATCGTCGGATTTCACGGACTTGCGTCGCTTTGCAGTGTGCCCTGTTGCAGCTGCCTGATCAGAAGTCACCCAAAAAAATTCCACCTGGATCGCGCCATGTGAGACACTGCGGTACCTGCAGAAATCGAGGGGGCACAACATGAATTCCAGATTGCTGAGCGGCGAATCGGCAGTTCGAAATGGGTGGGTTATGGCGCTGATGATCGGGGCCGCAACTCTCTTGGCGTCCGCGGGCCAGGCTGGCGTCGGCCCAGACTATTGCGCGATCGACATCAGATGCTCGGTCGGTCCATGGCCGGGAGGGCAGGAAAACTGCTTCGCGGACGAGACCCAACAGGTCACTCTCCATTACGATTTTGTTGGTGGCACGGCGGAAATCATTGACAACCGGTTCGGGGTCGTTGGGATCTATACCGGGACCACGCTCACCCGAACATTGTCACTCGGTTCGTACGGGAGCTACACGGCCACGTTCAACCCCATCGAAGCCGTCTGCCTCGTAGGAATATTTTCCGATACCGTGTACGTCAATCACGCGCAACCAACTCCGACGTCGAGCCCGACCGCGACACCGACGGCGTCTCCGACTCCATCGGCAACGCCGACCTCATCGCCGACCTTACCGCCGCAACCGCCCGGACCTTGCGTCGAAGCCTGGCCAGTGACCAAAGTTACCACGCAGGCCAAGGGCCAGAGCCCGACGAACAACCCGAAGGTCCTCCATGCGATCACCGGGAACATCGTCGATCCCGGATCGCTCGGAGATACCGCTCACCGGATCCCGGTATGTGCGGGCACCGAAGTGACCGCCGTCGTGACGGACTCGACGGGCACGCCGAGAAATATTGCGAGCGGAACGCTGCACTGTGAGGCAGCTGGCTGCTACGGGGTGGTCGATGTCAAGGAGGAATACCAATCGATTTCCCAAGATGGCCAGGACAAGGACAAGATCACGTTCATCCCGAAGTGATCGGGCGGCAAGTCCGAAGAGACTTTGGTGAATATTCGCCAAAGTCCTCGCTGCCCAGACTGCGTCCCGATCGTTCCACGGTCGGAGGGGCGCGTGTCGACGTGAGGGAAGGGCGGTTTAGACGGAGGGTTTGCGGCTTCAGCGGGGGTCGCGCGCGATTTCGAGGGCTCGCTCGAGCGCTTCTGAGCGATTGCCCAGCCGATGCGCGAACTCGAGGTGTGGCAGCGCTTCCTCGGGCCGCCCCAGTTTGATGTAGCAGAGGCCGAGCGCGACGCGCGCGTTCGCCTCGTAGGGCTGCACGGCGAGTGCGCGTTCGTAGTGTTCGACAGCCTCGGCGCACTTGCCCGACAGCATGGCGGTATCACCCAGACCGATCTGCGCGGGGGGCCAGTCGGGCTTGATGCGAAGCGCCTGTTCGAAATGCTCGCGCGCGCGTTCGAGGTTTCCGGCGCGGAGCAGTCCGACCGCGAGGCCCTTGTGGGCGAGGAAGTTGCCTTCGGTGACCGCCAGCGCGTGCTCGAACAACGGCACGGTGGCGCGCCAGTAGCTGACCTGGGTTCGGGCCAGGTTTGCCAACGCGATCCCGACCAGCAGCGCGAGTGTGCCCATCGCGGCGATTCGGGTGCGGCTTCGCAGCGGAATCTCTCGCGCTCCCCAAGCGATGGCGATCGCCGGACCGATCAGGGGCAGGTACATGTAGCGATCGGCCTGGGCCTGGAGGCCGGCCTGCACGATCCCGATCATGGGTAGCAGCGTGATTGCGAACCACAGCCAACCCATCAAGAAGTAGGGTCGCGTTCGCGCCAACCCAAACGCAGCCGCACTGATTGCGATCGAGATCACCACCGAGGCGCTAAACGAAGGCACGTATTCGGCAGCGTACGGATAGAAGGCTGCGAGGTCCGTCGGCCAGAATGTCCGAGCGAGATAGACCCCATAAGATTGGATCGCGTGGTGGAGCTTCGCCCCGAGTGTCAGTTGCTCCGTGAGGATCAACGTTCCCGACAGCTTCTGAACCAACACCGTGATCGCTCCGACGACGATCGCAGCCGTGAACCAGAACCACTTTTCGATCACGGCCGCCCGGACTCGCGCGAAATCCAGCTTGCGGCTGGATGCGTCGCGCAGGCGATCGAGCGGCCAGTAGTCGAGTAGCAACAGTAGGATGGGGAGCGTCACGGCTGTCGGTTTCGACAACAAAGCGAGGATGACACACGCAGTCACGCTGTGCTTTCGGCTCGGGGAGTCGGGGCGCTCGACGAACCGGGTATAGGCGAACAGGGCGGCGACAAAGAACACGCCCGACAGCACGTCCTTGCGCGACGAGACCCACGCCACAGACTCGACGTGGAGTGGATGGATCGCGAACACGAAAGCGACGAATGCGGAGGGCCACAGCGAACCCGTCGCTCGCGCGAGCGTCAACAACAGAAGCAGCGAAGCGATCGCGTGGAGCGCGACATTGGTCATCAGGTAGCCCGGCGCGGACAATTCGTGGATCGCGAAGTCGATGCGAAATGAGACCATCGTGATTGGCGACCAGTTCATGAAGTACGGCGAGAGGAAATCCTCCGCGATCGAGCGCAAGCCCAGGCCCGATCGGAGCCGGGGATTTTCAACCACGTAGGAGAAGTCGTCGTAGCTCACGAATTCATGGGTGCGCACGTCGGCGTAGACGGCGAGGGTCGTGACGAACAGAGCGGTTCCGACGCCGATCAGGGCCCGTGCATGCGACTTCATCGCGGCTCTACAGAACGGATTCACTGATCCCCCGGGCCATTCGATGGAATTCAGCTGCGAGTCGGATGTGACCGGTGTCGATGATACAGAGCTATTCCTCCTGGCAGCGATGCGAACCAATGGAGGAAGCCTCTCCTCGATCTTCCGCCCTACTTGGCTCAATGCCTGCGATCGGCCATTGCCGAACGCCCAGGGAATTTTTCCGATCGCCCTCGAGCAACGTGCAGCGTCGACTTCACTCGACGATCGAACGCCGGGCCCCAGGACCGTCTGGGGCCGCAGACTGACTGGCTCGTACCACGGAAAAAGTGGGATACCTTCCCGCACCACCATACTCTGCCCGTCTAGCCAGCTGGCTCAGGCGGGCCGGGGCGAATGCGGAGATTGCGACGTGAGCGATGTCATTCTGTTGGAGGGAATCCAGATCCCGGCGGCACTCGGCGTCACGGCCGGAGAGCGGCGGGTTCGCCGCCCGGTGACGCTGGATCTGGAGGTCGGAGTCGATCTCCGAGATGCGGGTCGCGTGGATCGAATCCGACGGACCGTCCACTACAAGCGGATTTTCGAGATCGTCGAAGACGTGGCGGCGAACCAGGAGCACCAGCTCGTCGAGGCGCTCGGGGATCGGATCGCGCGCGCCGTGCTCTCGAAATTCGACGTCGATTTCGTCACGGTCACGGTCCGCAAGCCCACCCCGATCGCGGGTGTGCTCAAATACGCGGGCGTGCGGATCACGCGAACCCGCGAGGATGTCAGCTGAATCGGTCGATTCGCCAATCTGCGGTTCGCGACTCGGAAATTAGGAACACAAAACCCATTGAGTTAGTCTGGTATTGCCCCTCGCGGTTCGGACCGGGGCCCTCGCACCGTAGAACGATCGGAGACCCCCATGGCTTCTGAGAAGCCGACTACTCCCGTGGTGAATCTCGCGGATGGCGACCTCGCCCAGATGTCCAAGAACGAGCGGATCAAGCACGCGAGTGAGGGGCTCTTCTACGTCCAGCCCGCGAACGGGGAGCGGCACCCATTTGCGGATGAGATCGCCGCCCTCGACCGCGGCGAGAGCCAGACGATCTCGGGTGAAGCCAAGGAGATCTCGAAGTTCTTCGGCATCTACAAGCAACAGGGCCGAGGCGAGCGCGGCAAGAAGATCGACGACCATTTTTTCATGGTCCGGATCAAGGCGCCCTCGGGTGGCGGCTTCAGCCGCGATCAGTGGCTCGCGCTCGACCGCGCCGCAGACGATTACGCAGACGGCACGCTGCGCGTGACCTCGCGCCAGGGCATCCAGTACCACCACATCTACGGCCCGAAGCTCGCTCCGCTGATCCGGCACCTCAATCGCAATTATCGCGACGGCGCGACGCTCGGCGCCTGCGGTGACGTCAATCGCAACGTGATGGGTTGCCCGGTCGAAGGGCTCGATCCGGAGTACGCGACCGGCGCGTTCGATCTTTCCCGCGCGCTCGCCGACGAACTCGCACCGAAGACCACCGCCTACTTCCAGATCTTCCAAAGCGACGAAGAGGGTCGCGCGCTGCGACCCATCAATCCGAG
>JAHEEJ010000292.1 GCA_024640705.1 Deltaproteobacteria bacterium | reverse complement strand
AAACAGCCCGCAGAAGCGACCGTCACGGCGCCGGCCGAACCGACAGCTCCACCGCGCGATCCCGCAGAGGAATTGATCCGCCGGGGACTCGGTGCGTTGCTAGGCGGCGACAAGGAGTAGACCTGTCACTGCGATCAATCAAAGGAGCTGCCTCAGGATCGACTTGTGAGATCTGAACTCCGAATGGCCGCATCACGCGGTTCCACGTTCAGGTGTTTTCTTCAGCTTTCTTCTGTTCCATTCTTGGTTGGATTTGCCTTGGCTTCGATCCCCTGGCCATACCTGCGAGGTGCCTCCCCTGGAACTGCATCAGATCCCCGATCTCTTCCAGGCTCTCGCGTCAAGCATGAGAATCAAAGCGGTTTTCTGGCAGGCCTGGAAAGGCCGATCCCCGTGGCCGCAGGCAGCCGAGGGGCACTCCGTCATTTCGGTCAAGCCGGTTACTCGAGCGCACCCGCGATCTGCCCGTTCCACTCCAGGTAGCGCGGCAGCTCGAGTGACACGCCGTTGCGGTCGTTGGCCTTTAGGCTCTCCTGCCCGAAGTAGACGCGCACGCCGAAGCCGATCCGGTGCTCGTAGAGCACATCGTCATCATCGTCCTGGTCGTATCGCGCCCCGGTGTATCCCAGAAAGCCGGAAACGGGCCACCCATCCGGGCGATACTCGGCCTCGGCGCCCCAACCCAAGATCCAGACCGTGTCCACATCTGGATCCATCTTGCCCTGGGCGTAGGAGATCTCCGCTTCGAGTTTGCAGTTTTCGCCGCAGAAGTAGCGCCCGACCGAACGCGCAAAGCCGGCGTTCTTGAGTGCGTCGATGTCACCCCCTGCCGTGATCGATTCGCGGTCGAGGTAGCCGGCCTGTAGATAAAGGGTGGCCGGCTCGAAGAAGACCTGCCCTTCGAGTCCGACTCCCCAAGCAACCGTGTCGGGATCCTTGCCGTGGGCGTTGTTGATCTCGAGATAACCCACACTGCCGAACGCACCAAAAAAACCGCGTTCCGGATTGCGCCAGCCGACGTGGAGGCCCCCGCCATAGGAGTGCAGGTAGGTATCGTCGGCGGTTTTCTCGTCAAGCGTCCCCTCGGCCGAAAAGTCCGCTTGCAGATTCAGCGACTGCCAGGCGACACCGACCGCTCCCCCTCCCCCCAAGATCCAGAAGTCCGACGCTTCTCCGCCCTGGATCACATCTTTGCCAGCGTCGTCCAAATTCACGTAGGCCGCAGCGAGTTCGCCCCTGGCGCTCAGTTCGACGCCCTCGGCGCCGGCGATCGCCGGAACCACGGCCAATAGACCCAGCACTGCGAACCCGATCCATCTGGGAATCATGCAAGCGTCCCTCCGACTTCTACTCCCGCACAGCGACTGCCGCCTCGGCACTCGCCATCTCCACCTGCTTCGGCTCGAAGGCCTCGTCCCCCATCAGCGATGCCAGCGCGCGCGGAGAAGCCGAGCGATAGAAGAGCTTGGCCGCGATGTGCACGGGCCCCGAGAAACCGACCGGAAGATCGACACGGAATGAATCCCGTGCCGCGCCCCGAGCGGGCACCAGCCGCTTCCACAGGAATTGGCTGACTTCCCAGGGTTTGTAGGTGACGTTTCCCTCTGCGTCTCCCGCGATGGCTCCGAAGCGCATGGCACCTTCGGGGATCTCGCCGTCGCGCTCGAGTTGGCCGGATTGAAACAACAGCCGGTGATCCTCCGCACGAACCTCGAGCGCTACCCACATCTCGCGAAGCTCGGTCAGACTGGTGGGCAGGCTGTGGCCTGCCGCCACGTTATGCACCACGACGTCGAACTCGAGACCTGCACCCGCACGAACAGCCGACGGAACCTCGATTTCCAGGCGCGCGGAACTCTTGAGCCGGTCTTCTGCCATGCTGGCGTGCGCCGCACTGCCGCCGAGCACTTCCAGATTGGAATTGCCACCTACGAGTTGGTGGGGATGAATCTCGCGCTCGGTTCCCGACGGCTCCGAACGGCCGAGAACCGCGATGGGCTCGAGTGTCTCGGCGACCTTGACGGCATCTGCGACGCTTCGCATGTGACAATCCTGACACTCGATACCCTTCTCTGCGTAGATGCTCTTCTTCCATTCACCGTAGGTATGTTCGAGTCGCAACCCATTCAAGGGATGGATGATGGTGTGGCAAGAAGCACAGAATTCGGAGCGATCCAGGAATTCGCGCGTCTCGACGCCATGGTCGGCCGCCGCATCGTCTCCGCCGGGGGGTCCGAATTTTCGCTCTTCGTCGGGGCTGAGCACGAGCGAGGCGTTCCCCGGCTCACCCCAGGGACCCGCGGTTCCCGTCAGGCGCGAAACCTGATGGCAGACATCACAGAGGATTCCCGCCTTGACGACCTCGGGAAGTTCGGATTCCGGCGTGCTCGGGATCAAACCCGTCGTCACGCCCTGCGGCGAATGGCAGCCGGAGCAGTAGGCGTAGATCTCCTCACCCGCTTCCTTGCGCGCGAGTTCCGCGGTGTTGCGATACAGGGGGTCCGTATGCGCGATCGTATGGATCGAACCCTCCATCTCCTCCCACTGGCGCTCGTGACAATCCGCGCAGTCGTCATAGGGCGCGAAATCTTCGACATCGAGCGGTGCACCCGTTTCGGAAGCGACCAGCGAGTAGCCGAAGGCGCCCCGTGGTGGATTCTCTAGGCGTTTTGCAACGCCTCCTTTGGCCGGAACCGCCGCGCTCTCCTCACCCGTGTGGGTGCATCCGATGGGCAACCCGGCTGCGAGAATCAGTAGAACTGCGAGGTGCAGGGTCGAGATTCGGAACATGAACAGCTCCTTTCGAACCGGATGGCAAAAAGACAAGCTGTTTCCTGACAACGACTGATCGCCGTGATTCGATCCGCTCGCGCGGGCGGCAAGAAGGCGCGCCTTGCCTCGGGACGAAGCAGGGCGGCGAATGGCGCGGGCCGCGCGTGGAACCTTGTTCGAGTGCTCTCGATTCGGAAGAAACCTCGGCCGATCCCAGCCCCACCCGAAATGAGCGGCTTCGCCCCCAGATCCGCGCCCATTCCGGGCTGGCGGAACTGGCGGCGGCATCATGCAGCCAGCCTGCCTTCGTAGGCACGAATGATCTCATCGCCCTGCCGAATGACGTTTTCATCGATTGCCAGAACCCGATGATCCTTCAGGAGTTGCTCCGCAATGCGGTTGGATTCGGCAATGATCGTCGCTGCATCTGACGAGAGCATCTCGATCTTGGCCGGGTCCCACTGGGTGATTTCGTCCCGCATGAAGCGTCTCGTGTGTTTGCTCTTCAGGAAGTGATGCGCATGACCCACTTGCTCGACCGCATCGAGGCCGATCCTTTCCTCTGTGATCTGGACTTCCTTCATGAACTCACGGACGCATTCCCAGATATACGCATCGATCACGAGTTGGCCGAACGAAATGCCTTTCGCAGAATCGACGCAGCCCATTCCGGTGAGGATGTCCGTGCGGCATGAAATGCCCATGATTTGAATCGCGAGATCACTGAACGGTCCGACGTTGGGGTGAGTCTCATCCCCGAAACCGATGTCAGACACCAGACAGGGCAAACGATATCGCCTAGCCATTTCGCCCAGGCCGATCGCGATCAGGGTCTTCTCCGGCGCAGAGTAGTTGATGGCTCCTGTCTGCATGTCCATCGGTGCCGATTCGGAGGTGTAGATATGGGGCGACCCGGGACAGGCTGCCTGGGTGATCACGATGCTCGCCAGGTTCTCCGTGTTGGCGTTGGTGATCGTCCCCGCGACGGTGACCGGCGCCGTGATGCCGCCCATGGACATCGACATGGAGCAAATGGGAATGCCCGCCCGCGCGAATTCGACCTGCGCTTCGATCGCTCCCTCTTCGAACGAAAGCGGCGCGATCGGGCAGCTGATCACGGACATCAACGGGCGTTCTCTCAACGCATCACTGCCACCGGCCATCAGCGCAGCGAGTTCGACCTGGACCCTGGCATCTTCCGCGCTCTGCACGGTAACCCCCTGGACGTGCTTGGAGGTGTTTTGCATGGTCGCCCATAGCTCGTGCGGCCCATGAGCAAACGCGGGAACATCGGTTGCTGTCAGTGAGGTCCAGAGAAAATCCACTGAATCGAGCGAGTCTGCGAGCTTCGCGAATTCAGCAGCATCCTTCTTCTTGGAGGATCGATACTCTCCTGTGTGTCGGTCGGTGACTTTGATCGCGAGGCCGCTCGTCGTCGCATAGGGATATGGATGCGACGGGAGCGTCAGATCGTGCTTCGGATCTCGCGCACAAAGCGTGAACTCCTTGGGCGTCGTCTCCAGTGCGTTTGTGACCATCTTTTCCGGCAGCTTCGCGATCATCCTGTCGTGATCGACCACGGCGCCCTTCTCCTCCAGCAGCTTCAAGACCGATCGGCTCTGGACCTGCACACCAATTCTCTCGAGGCTCTTGAGGCTCTGCTCATGAATCAGGGTTTGTTCCTGCTCGTTCAAGAAGGTCATTCGCGCACGCGCCATCTCGGTACCTCTGGGCTTGGATCGGGTTCGCCGCGCTGCTCAGGCCACTTTGCTGATGCTCTCGCCGGGCGCGGGATCGAGGCCGGCCGCGAGTTCCTGGATCAGGTGCATGGCGGACATTCCGTCCTCCGCATAGCCGTCCGCTCCGATCTCTTCCGCGAAGGCCTGGGTGACCGGTGCTCCGCCCACCGCGACACGCACCTGTGCGCGCAACCCGGCTTTGGCGAGCTCATCGAGGACGATCTTCATTTCGACCATCGTCGTAGTCAGCAGCGCAGAGAGCCCGACCAC
>JAHEEJ010000291.1 GCA_024640705.1 Deltaproteobacteria bacterium | reverse complement strand
TCGCCGTTGCGGTCCTTCTCGGCGCGCGTCTTCACACCCGACTCGTAGTAGGTGATGGTCTCGAATCGCCCGTCGTGATCGGTGTCGTCCTCGATGCGTTCGGGGCGCTCGCTTGCGTCGAAGTAGGTGACCAGGTCGAATTTCCCATTGGCATTTTGATCTTCGCGCTGCACGGTCTTCAAGCCGTTTTCGTATTCGATCATCAGGTCCGTGGAGCCGTCTCCGTTGAGATCGGTCTCGGTCCGGTGGGGCTTGGCGTCTTTGTAGGTCGTGATCATTTCGAATCGGCCGTCGAAATCCTGGTCGACTTCGTCGCGAACCCGCTCGCCCTTTGCGTAGAAGTTCTTGTGATCCGGCCGCCCGTCGGCATTGGTGTCGATCTCATCCCTCTCGGGGCGGTTTTCCTCGTCTAGATAGACGACGACATCGGGCTTGCCGTCGCCATCGGTGTCGCGGGTCTGGATCTTTTCGCGGCCACTTTCGAAGACCATCGTCGAGTCGAATTTTCCGTCACCCTGGGTGTCCTGCTCTTGCCGGACCTGTACGCCCTTTTCGAAGTGGGTGACGACGTCGAACTGACCATCGGCCCGGGTGTCTCGCTCTTCGCGGATCTTCACCCCGCCGTCGTACGTGACCGCGGTGTCGAAGCGGCCGTCGCCCGTGGTATCGCGCTCCTCGTGCTGCACGGCGCCGGAAGCGTCGAGCGTTCCGCGAAAATCGATCTTGCCGTTGAAGTCGGTGTCTTCTTCGAACTTCGCGGGCTTGCCGTCCGCAAAGTAAACCTTGCGGTCGACCTTTTCATCCTGGTTGCGGTCTTCTTCCAGCGCAACGGGAGAGCCGTCGGGATCGTTCTTGCGCCAGCTGTCGATCTTCTGATCGTCGTTGCTGTCCCGACGGACAGCGAGCTCTTTTCCGGTTTTGGGATCGAGATCGATCCAGGTGTCGATCTTTCCGTTGTGGTCTGAGTCCTGCTCCTGCCGAACGAGCGCGCCGCTCGGTGCGTGGATGTTCCAGAGATCGGGGCGGCCATCGCCGTCTTCATCCACCTCGACGCGGGCCAGTTTTTCGTTTTCGTAGAATTCGACACGCTCGGGCTGCTCCTTCCCCTTGGCTTTGGTGAGCCGGCGCGTGCGCTTTCCGTTGGCGTATTCGATCGTGATCTCGAAGTGCCCGTCGTGATCTTCATCGAGTTCTTCGGTCTGGACGGCTTCTTTCGCGTCGAACGTGTAGCGGACGTCGGGCTGGCCGTCGGCGTTGCGATCTTCGGTTTGCTGCGCCTTCTTCCCGTCGCGGAAATCGACGACGGTATCCTTGCGGCCGTCTCCGGTGGCGTCGGCCTCTCGGTGGATCGGGGTATCGCCATCCACGGTGGTAACGATGTCGGATTTTCCGTCCGCGTTGGTGTCCTCTTCTTCGCGCACCCGTTTGCCACCCGCGTAGAAACGGAAGAGGTTGGCTTTGCCGTCTCCGGTGCTGTCGATCTCCTCGCGCTCCATCTTCCCATCGGCGCCAAGGTGGACCACACGCTCCGGTTTGCCATCGGCGTCTTCGTCCTGGATCTGGGTGCGTTCGACGCCGTCTTCGTAGCGCGCGACCCGATCGAAGTGGCCGTCGCCGGTGGTGTCGGCCTGTTTCTTCACGATGACGCCGTCGTCGAAGAAGGTCACGACATCCTTCTCTCCGTTGGCCGTCGTGTCTTCCTCGAGCCTTACCTTGACGTCGTTTTCGAAGTAGATGATCGCGTCGTACTTTCCGTCGCCGGTGGTGTCCTGCTCCTCGACGCTCTTGCTCCCATCTGGATTGAACCGCGCGCGGACATCCGGCCGCCCGCTGTAGTCCTTGTCGGCTTCGATGACGGCGACGGCTCCGTCCTGGTAGGTCGTGACGCGATCGGGCCTGCCGTCGAAGTTGGTGTCTTCCTCGAGGCGTTCGGGCTGATCGCCCGCGTAGTTGAGTGTGGTGTCTACTTTGCCGTCGGCATTCTTGTCGTCGAGCTGGGTGCTCGGTTTGCCGTCTTTGTATTGGATCCAGCGATCGGCCTTGCCGTCCCCGGTGGTGTCCTGTTCCTGGCGGCTGGGTTCCCCGTCGAGCCCGTAGAAGATCCAGATGTCGAACGCGCCGTTGAGATCGGTGTCCTTTTCGGCGCGCTCGGGCGTTCCACTGGCGTAGTAGACGATTTCGTCGTACGTGCAGTCCTTGTTGTGATCGACCCGCTTCTCGTGGATGTTTTCGTTCTCATCGTAGAGGAGTTCGACCGGAGCACAGGCCGCGCGAGCACTCGCGAATGGCGTGGAGACGATTGCGAGCAGCGCAACGAGCGGTGCGAACGCCCGTGCGACAGTCGCCACGCGGCAGCAGCTCCCGCCTGAATGGGTTCGACTAGCCTGCAACGGACGAGCTGGTAAAGGTCGCGGTGACGTGTCTGTTGGCGAGACATCTCACGCGATCGGGCATGGGGGGGAAGGGGGAGGACGCTCGCATGGCGTCGACGGCGCTCGCGCCGATCGCGTTGTCACCCTTGACGAGTTGGATGCTCGAGGTGGAGCCGGCCACGTCGATCTCGAAGCGCAGGGTCACGCGTTTGTTTTCAATTCCGTAGGGCAGGGTCCAGCGCGAGTAGATTCGCTGGTACAGCACCTCGAGATACGCCTGGACTTCGGGCCGCTCGGTGCAGTCCGTTGCGGTCTCGTCCGGCTGAAGGCCGGTGCCCGTTCCACCCGGTCCGCTGAGGTTGCCCTCGCCGACCGCCGTGTCGACGCTGACGAGAACCGGGCCGGAGGGTGAGCCGACGACATCGCGAGAGGTGAGCACGCCATCGCGCACCGACGAGCCCTGGTTGATCGCGAGAGAACCGGTCCCGAAGCTGTTGCCGTCGGTGCCCGCCACCTTGCGCGGACCCACGGAGGGGCCGACCGGGGCGACCGCTCCGACCGGGCCGCGAACCGCAGGGCCCGCCGCCTGATTGACTTCGACCTTCGAGGCCTGGTAGCCGCCGACCGCACCAATCGCCGAAACGCGATCGACGTCGATCGCGGAGCGTTTCACCTGCGTCGGTGCGGCAGCGGCGTTGAGCGAATCCATCTGCAGCATTTCCGCGTTGATTGCGGGTGCGGCGTTGGCGATCACGCGCTTGTTGACGATCTGGGGCTGCACGGTCTGCATCGCCGGTGCGAAATCGAGCTTGCGGCGCTCCGCGAGAGCCCTGCGGGCGGGCGCTGGCGCCTGGGGTTCTTTTTCGTGAAGCAGCTGGACGGGAATGATCTCTTCGACGACCTCGGGGTTGAGGGCCGCGAAGAGAAACAGCAGGCCGATCGCACCGAAGTGGATCGCGGCCGAGATGGTGCCCGTCGCGAGCCTGCTCTTGCCCTCGTCCGGCTCGTGAAAATCCATCGGGAAGTCGGGCGCCACTCCGCCCGCGGTGGCGGCATGCAGGAAGGCCGTGCCCACCCGTTGTCGGGGGCGCTTGCGCGCGCTGCGAGGCCGTAGAATCGATTGCTGTGTCATCGTGGGCGTGCTTGCTCCGAAGTTTCCGACTGGGCTTCCGTTCGAGATTTTGCTGGCTCAGTCGCGCCAGCGCGACACTGTCGATCGCCATCCGCTGTTACGGGTTGCCGGCCCCTGCTTTTGATTCCAGGTCTACGCCCCAGCCGGTTGGACCCCGGAAGCGCCGCCCGGGTTTCCGCTGCGATGATAGCGATGCCAGTGGGACGCACACGCCTACTGGCTTCTTCGGCCAAACGGCGCTTAAATGAGACCGGAAAAATTTCCGTTCAAGTCGCAGGGGACAAAGGGTCGAAGGGCCGGTTGCGAAGCGCCGGATACGAGTGTTTTGGTGTTGCTCGTTCCCCCCGGTTGTCGATGCGGCTGGGATGCGCTGGTGGGGCGCGTTCGTTCGGGTAACCTGGCGAATCAAAAGCGGGAATGGCGCCGAGGCGGATGCCGGCGGAATACTCCGTTCGGGTCATCTGGGGCCGATTCAAGCGAGGAGAGCGCTGATGGAAGCGAGAGAACTGATTCAACTGCTGTACGACGGACGCCTCACGGTCGTTCCGTTGTTCATTGCTTCCGTGATCGCACTCACGATTCTTTTCGAGCGCATGTGGCGCTATCGGGGCCTCCAGAGCCAAACCCGCGCGGTGACCCGCGAGACCATCGAGTCGCTCGTGAAGCGTGACGTCGAGGGCGCTCGGTCGATTTGCGAGCAGTCCGAGACGCCCGTTGCGAAGATCTTCCTCGAGGCGATGCGTTGGAAGAACATCGCAATCGAGGATCTGGATCGGGTGTTGTTGACCGCGCGACAAGAGGCCGTGACCGACCTCAAGCGCGGCCTCTGGGTGATCGGAACGATCGGCTCACTCGCCCCCTACGTGGGCTTGTTCGGAACGGTGATCGGAATCATCCGCGCGTTTCGGAGCATGGCGGTCGAGGGTGTCGGCGGTTTCGAGGTCGTGGCCTCGGGCATTTCGGAAGCGCTGATTGCAACGGCCGCGGGACTCTTCGTCGCCATCGTGGCGCTGACCTTCTTCAATTATCTGCAGACTCGCGCGAGCTCGCTGGGCACCACCTACGCGCGGTCTTGCGAGCGATTCCTACAAGCGCTGATCTTCGTCGAGACGGCAGAGAGCGGCGGATCCGACCAAGCGGAGGTGCGCGGTGGCAGCTTCGTACCAGCCTGAGCACGACAGTGCCGACGGCGAGATCGTCGCCGAGATCAACATCACGCCGCTGACGGACGTGTTCCTGGTGCTGCTCGTCATCTTCATGGTGACGACGTCGGTGATCCAGAACCAGGGCAAGAACATCGATCTGCC
>JAHEEJ010000290.1 GCA_024640705.1 Deltaproteobacteria bacterium | reverse complement strand
TGGATCGCTGCCAGTAGCTCCGCAGCACGCACCGGCTTGGTGAGGAAGTCCGCGACGCCAAGGGCGATGGCCTCGCCGTGGATCGCGGAATCACGGGGCACTCGCGTCACGACCAGCACCGGCAAGGAGTCGGGCTGCAGGTTGCGGATCCCCGCCATCAGATCGAGGCCGTCGCAACCCTCGAGCTCGATCTCCATCAGCACGAGGTCGGGGCGACGCTCCTCCACAAAGCGCATCGCCTCCTCGGGATCCGCCGTGTGCAGGAGTTCGTACCCCTCCCGCTGGAGGTCGATCGCGACCCCGCTGGGGAGCTCGGGCTGCTCATCGATGTGGAGAAGGATGGAGGAAGGCACCGTGTTTCGTCCGTCAGCCGACGACGCCGGATCGTTTCGCTGGGTTTCGCAGCGGAGCGCTCTCGAAGAACACCGATCGGCTCGGGTACATTCGCGCCCCGCATCGCCTTCGCGGACGGGCCATGAACTCCTCCTGCGGGTACTCGGGTGAGGCCCCCGTGTAACTCTCAAGCATCGGAAGGATCACTGCCCCGCTTTAGCGGAGAGTGGTCTTGCCGGGCGAAGTTCTAGCCAGCGCCGCCTCGACCGAAGCGGCCCGCGCACCTCGTAGATGATGCCACGCCCGTCGAGTGCCAAGGTGTGGAGTTGCACATTCAAATTCAAGGCCTAGCCAAATCTCTGTTAGGATTTCGGCCGGATCGAAGGAGGGGGCCAGGTCAGGTGATTGGTGGAGGCGGCGGGAATCGAACCCGATCACCGCGTAGAAAAGAGCATGTAATTTCAGATGCTTAGAGACGCCCTCCAGTGCTCAGACTCACACCAGACTCACAACCGGCTACTCGTCGCAGCGATGCGATCTACTCGGAACGGCGACGCATGGGCCGATCTCTGAGCTGATTTCCGAGACAACATCAAAATGAAGCGCCCGAAGTCGTGAGGACTTCGGGCGCTTTGGTCTCCGATGCTCGGGGATCGCGCCGGAATCGTCGACATGCCTACCGTCCAGCGTTTTGCAAACTACGCCTAGGAGCGATTTGAAATGCACATCGACGATCCCCGCCGATCATTTAGACCTTGCCGGACCTACGTGGTTCCTCACCGAGGGGCAGACACCGCGGCTATCAACCTCTGTGCAACCACACGCGAGAATGTCTTCGAGTCGTGCCCCGGGCGCTGTCACGCAAGCGAGGAACTCGACAGCACGCGCGCTATCGACTCGTGCGTTGAATGCCATTGCACGGCACCAAACCTCCCCCCAGCTGGTGATGCCGACCTGGTACTCGACGCCTTGATCCTCGTAGAACAGCGGTCCTCCGGAATCGCCGTCGCAGCCGCCCTCATGGTCGCGCGCGGGATTTTGCGAAGTGAACAACATGTGTTCATCGGGCCCAGCCAAGGAGATGCTGTAAGTTTGATCGGTTAGCCAGCGCAGGCCGAGTACCGAGAGGTCAAACACGGGACCACCGGCATTGCCGCCCTCGCCTGGACCAGCGAGATACTCTGCCACCCCATAGCCGACCGTCGTGAGCTGCAGCGGATCGGATGCGTTGACCTTGTCGGCCAGATAGTCCTGCGGAGGCAGATCGATCAGCGGAATTCCAGAAAGGTCGACGAAATCCCCGCCCCAGGTAACCCGTTCGGCCTCGGGAATGTCGAAGACGATGACCGCATAGTCGTAATGGCGAACCCAGGTATTGAATGCATGCGGCCCGTATTCAACGGGGAGGACACCCTGACCGCCCAGGAGATACTGTCGAGCGGTCCATTGTAGCCCTTTCCTGTCGATCTTGGCGTCGAACGAAACACCAATATATTCGTTTCTACCGTCCTGAAGACGCTCGAGCATCTCGCTGACGCAGTGGCCTGCGGTCAGGATGATGAAGCGATCTGCGTCCGCGGCGAGAAGCGTGCCCGAGCAGCGAACAGCGGCGACCGAGACCGACTGGAAGCTGGATAGACTCACCGTGCTGGGGTGCCTACAACCCGTGTTGGTTGCGTTGTCTTGGCAGTCGGGCTCGCCGTAGGTGATGGCCTGGGCTTCGGGTGCCGCGCCAAATGCAACGGCCGCAAGAACCAATGTGATCAGGCAGAACCGCGTCGTGTAGGATTTCATGCTCATTTCTCAAATCTCCTCGTGATTCGGATTGCCACTCGATGCGCTGTCTGCGCCCCTCCATCGTTACCCGCAGGTCATCTTGGATGCTTGACCAACTCTTGATCTTCTCTCTACCTTGTATGTCCCTACACGCTTTTCTCCTCGATTCCACTCACCGCGGGGCGCGTGATACAATGCCCCACGGGTAAAGGCGGGATTTCGACACGTATGCGCTTAGCGTTCGGGGAGTACGAGCTCGACACCGAAACGCGGACCCTCCTGCGGGGTAAAGAAAGGATCCCGGTGCAGGCGAAGGTCTTCGACCTTCTCGCCTACCTGATCGAGCACCGCGATCGTGTCGCCTCCACCGACGAACTTTTCGAGGCTCTCTGGCCGGGCGTGAACGTCGGCCCGGCGGCGCTCTCCCGGGCCGTACACAAGGTCCGCGAGGTCGTGGGGGACGACGGCGAACACCAGACGATCCTGCGCACCGAATACGGGCGGGGTTTCCGGTTCGTCGCGGATGCCACCGTAGTCGCTCCGGCAGACGCAGTGGCTACACCGCCCTCGCGCCCCCGGGTGCGCTTGGCCGCTTTGGCTGGGGTTGCGGCAACGCTTCTCGTGGTGGTCATCGCCTGGCTTCTGGCCCGTCCGCTTGCAGAGTCAGCGCCAGCCCGCTCCGTGGCAGTGATGCCGTTCGCAAACGTCAGTCAGGAACCGGCCGCTGAACCGTTTGCGAACGGCATCTATGACGACATCCTGACGCATGTTTCAAAGATTCGTGACCTCAAGGTCATTGCACGCACCACGATGGAACAGCTCGACCCGAATCTCGGAATTCGAGAGATCGGAACCAAGCTCGGCGTGGCGGCGGTCCTGGAAGGCGGCGTGCAGCGGGCTGGAGATCGGGTTCGGATCAACGTCCAGCTCATCGATTGCGAAACGGAAGCCCACCTCTGGGCCGAGAACTATGACCGCGAGTTGACGGCCGCAAACATCTTCGCGATCCAGCGTGAGATTGCCATGTCTGTTGCGGACGCACTGCGTGCCAAGATGTCAGCAGAAGAACAAGATCGAATCGCGACTGCACCCACCGCGAACCTCGCCGCCTATCAGGCGTACCTTCTGGGCAAGCATCGCATGGCGAAGGGCACGATCGCAGAGATGCGGGAGGCGGCCGACTATTTTCAGCGGGCCATTGAATTGGACCCGAATTTTGGTCTGGCCTACGTGGGGTTGGCGGATCACTACATTGTGGAAGCCGGCCGACGGGGCTTAAAGAAAGATCGGGCGCTCGCGAAAGCGCAAGCCGCAACAGAAACGGCATTGGCTTTGGATGATCGCTTGGGGGAGGCATATAACTCGCTTGCGGGAATCAAAGCAGAAAGGGGTGACCCCGAAGGCGCCGAGGCAATGTACCAACGTGCGCTGGAGCTGAACCCCAACTATGCCACGGCGTATCACTGGTATGGAATTCTACTGCGCGCATTGGATCGACCTGAGGAGGCACTGGCCCTTCACCTCCGAGCAATCGAGCTAGATCCTTTGTCGGCTGTACTCATGGTAAACATTGCGGACGATCTTCGAGCCCTGGGGCGATTCGAGGAGTCGCTGCGCTGGCTCGAAGATGCGGTTGAGATCGATCCGAGCTTTAGCGGGAGTATCGGTTTCCACCATCGTACGGTTTCAGGGCGATTCGACGAAGCCGTCATTTGGTATGCGAGAGCCATGGCCCTCGATCCCGACGACCCGGATTATCCGGCTTGGCTGGGAATTCTTTTCTTGAATCTCGGTGACCCCGACGAAGCCGGGTATTGGATCGCGCGATCCATCGAGCTCGCTCCCGAGAACTTCTTGCCCAATCACGCCATGCAGCTTCTTCATGTGTACCGAGGGGAAGAAGCCGTCTTCGATTATGCCCGCAGATATCCTGCAGGTTCCCCGGCCAGCAATGTCTATCTCTTTCTTCTGCGCAACCATGAACTCAGCGCGGGGCGATACGCTAAAGCGAGAGCCTTGTATGAGGAGTCGTTTCCCGAATTGCTGGGTGAAGACGATCCCAAGGTCGGACGCGCCAACTGGGAGGCAGCAATCGACGTGTCGCTGATCTTGTTGAAGTCCGGAGAGCAGAAGCGAGCGAATCTGCTGTTGAATCGCAGCTTCGAGTTTATTCAGACTCTTCCGCGGCTTGGGGATAGTGGGTATGGGTGGGCTGACATCGAGATTTACGCCATGCGGGGCGAAAAACGCAAAGCGTTGACGGCTCTCCGACAAGCCATTGACGAAGGTTGGCGCCCGTCTTGGTGGTACTTCCTCAAACATGATCCCAACATGGAATCACTGTACGGCGAGCCCGAGTTCCAGGCGATGGTCGCCGAAATCGAATCCGACATAGCTAAGCAGCTTGCCCGCGTGCGGCAGATGGAGCGAAACGGAGAGCTTGCCGCGATTCCCCGAAGCGAAGCGAACCTTCACTGAGCCAAGTTTCACGCGGCGTGCGCCGCCACCTACCCTGCCACGGGAAGCATACGAACTACCTGGCAGGGTGCAGGCTCACGGGTAGCGTCCCCCAGACTTACACAAAACGTAATAACTAACGTCCAACTACCTGATTCTAATGGTGGAGGCGGCGGGAATCGAACCCGATCACCCGCAATCAACTAACCGGTTGATGGCGCACGACTTTCGTTCTAACTGCCTGACAACTC
>JAHEEJ010000289.1 GCA_024640705.1 Deltaproteobacteria bacterium | reverse complement strand
GTTGCCGATGATCGCGCCCAGTATCCAGCGAGGGTTCCGGTCGAAGGCGGCCCTGTGGAACGCGTGGTGAAGGAGCGCGTGGTGATCACCGAACAATCCCGCTGCGGCGATCATGCGGCCGTGAGCGTTTCGGATGATTCGACGCCCGCGGAAATCTATGCGCTCGAAGGTGCGAATCTGCGCAAGCTGACCGCGCACAACGACGCGCTGCTATCGAACGTGCAGCTCGGCGCCGTCGAAGACATCGAGTACCAGAGCCAGGATGGCACCGAGGTCCACGGTCTGATGATCAAGCCACCGAATTATCGAGCCGGCAAGAAATACCCCACGATCGTCTGGATCCACGGCGGACCGAACATGCAGGACGATCACTCGCTTTCCGCAGATACGTATCCGCTGCAATTGGAGCGACAACTGCTGGCGGCCAATGGCTACGTGGTGCTGGCGATCAATTACCGCGGGAGCAGCGGGCGCGGGGCCGAATATTCCCGCGCCATCTTTGCGGATTGGGGAAACAAGGAAGTCGCGGACCTGCTGGCTGGAGTGGACGATGCAATCAGCAAGGGAATCGCAGACCCGAAACGACTGGGTATCGGCGGTTGGAGTTATGGCGGCATCCTCACCGATTACACGATTGCAACAGACTCGCGTTTCAAGGCCGCGATCAGCGGCGCGGGCAGCGCCAATCAGCTTTCGATGTACGGCAGCGATCAGTACGCCATGCAATACAACAATGAGATGGGTACGCCCTGGACTAGCCTGGAAGGCTGGATGAAGGTTTCGTATCCGTTTTTCCATGCCGATCGAATCAAGACACCCACCTTGTTTATCGGAGGTGAAAAGGATTTCAACGTACCGATCGCGGGAAGCGAGCAGATGTACCAGGCGCTCCGCACGCTGGGCGTTCCGACAGAGCTGGTGGTGTACCCGGGAGAATTCCATATCTTCGAACGGCCCAGCTTCATACGCGACCGCCAGCAGCGATGGCTCGCGTGGTTCGGCAGGTACCTGAAATAGCCGGAAGCCCCGGGCCCGGCTCCGCAAAGCTGCCGTCTCGCGCCCCGCTGGTGGATCGAAAAAATTGGCTGCGTTTTCGGCAAGGTCCGATAAGAGGCATTCCGTTGAGTTGGCTTGATTAGGAGCAAGACGCCCTAATATCGGGGAAATCCGGGTTCGCTTGCACCTGCGGGCAGGTCGACCCATTCCCATGCACGCTCGATCAGAAGTGTTCGGTTGGGGATTCCGAACCCGCCGATCAGTGCGAGGCGATGCCAGGTGACGAAGTCACATGCACCTACATCGTCGTTAGCGCTGGTGTCAGCCTCTCGTGCAATTCGGCGGGCTGCACAGATTTGGTCAACGTCACGGAGAAGTTCAGCGCGTCCTCGTCCGACGGCAAGGATACGGATCGGATCACTCTCCTTCCAAATCCATAAGGGAGAGAAGTTGGGCGAATGAACGCCGATCAAACGATTGCCGCGCGCCAACTCGCGTCGCAAGATCTGAGCCATGTGATGACACTCGCGGATCTATTTGGGAAGGAGTTGCCCATGAACCACGAATCCGCGTAAACTAACTCTAAATCTGGATCAGTTCATGCAGGCAGGTCAATGGTTCGAGAGTTCTACTAGCGTGCCCGAATACCCCGACGACATCATCCGCGCCGTAGCGGAATGCGCACTCGAGCAGTGGGATCTGGGCGTCGCTCGGCTCCAGTTGATTTCGCGCTCCGAGAACGTGGTCTTCCGCGTCGACAGCGATTGCGGCGAGACCTTCGTGCTGCGGGTGCACCGCCCGGGCTACCACACGCTGGCCGAGCTGAACTCCGAACAGGTCTGGAACGCCGCGCTTCGTCTGGCCGGAATCAGTGTCCCACATTCTCGTCCGACTCGGGCGGGCGAGTACTACTCCATCGTCGACGTACCCGGAACCGCAGAGTCGCGCCACGTGAGCGTCGTCGACTGGTTCGAGGGCGTCACCATGTTCGAACTGATCCAGGCCGAGACCGACGGCGGGATCCAGGCGGCGCACTTCGAGCGGCTGGGCCGCCTGATCGCACGCATGCACAACGTGACGGAGCGATGGAAGCCGCCCGCCTGGTTCGAGCGGCACGCGCTCGATGCCGACGGATTGATGGGCCCCGCTCCCTTCTGGGGGCCGTTCTGGGAGTCTTCGATGTTCACGCCAAGTCAGCGTCGAATCGTGCTCGACGCGCGCACCGCGTTCCACGCGAAGTTGTCGGCCCTCCGCAAGGATTCGAAGCACTACGGCATGATTCACGCCGATCTGGTCTCGGCGAACGTGCTGATAAACGGGGATGAACTCCACGCCATCGACTTCGACGACGCCGGCTTCGGCTGGTTCATTTTCGACCTGGTCGTGGCGTTGGTCGACTACGAGGACGATCCACGCCACGACGCATTCCGCGACGCAATGGTCGCCGGATACCGCTCGGAGCGCAATCTCGAAGACGAATGGCTGGAGCTCCTTCCGATGCTCTACCTGGTGCGCGCCCTTTCGGTCCTGGGCTGGATCCACGAACGCCCGGAGGTCGACTTCGTTGACGACATCCCCAAGCTGGCCGCGTTCATCAAGCGAGACGTCGAGAATTACATTTGAAGTCGGTTGGAAATATAAACTGCGTTTTCAGAAGCTTCTTTTTCCCATCGACTCCGGATGACTTCCTTCACCGAGGCGGCGCGGAGGTGAAGCACCGCGCCCGCGCGATCTGCCGAGAAGACTCTCGAAACGCCTATTCGTCGGCATGTTTCCGTTCATACGCTTCAATGATCCCATAGCCCTTTGTAACAATGGATTCGTCTAGAGGCGTCACCTGGTGTTCTTTGAGAATCTGGTTCACAAGTTCTCCGGCCTGCTCCAGTTGTTCATCGCGTTCCATCGTAAGCAGATCGTATATCTCCGCATCCCACGAGATCAGCTCATTCCTGTAATTCTCGAAGGTGTGCCGATGAGTGAGAAAGGTGCCCCTGGGCCCCACCTGCTTCATGACATCCAGGGCGAGCTTCTCCTCGGTGATGTCGATCGTGCCAAAATACTTGCGGCAGCATTCCCATGTGTAGGCATCGATCAGCAATTGTTTGAAACAGATACCCTTTGCATCATCAATCGCGCCCAGGCCCGTCACGATGTCCGTATGAGAAGAGGCTGCGAAACAGCGCGAGAAGGCGCCGAATAGCGTTTCTTTTCGATCACCGGCGACTCGAAAACCAGTGAAATCGCCAGTGGAAGCCGGCAGATTGTATCGCCTGGCCATCTGTGACATTCCGCAATAGGTCAATCCGAATTCAGGGGCATCGTAATTGAAAGTCCCTGTCCTCATGTTCATGGGGCTCGATTCCGCTCCGTAGATGTGAGGGGCTCCTGCAGCGGCAGCCTGTGTGATTACGAGGCTGGCCAGATTCTCAGAATTTGAATTCAGCATCATACCCGCAACCGTAACAGGAGCAGTCAGACCACCAATCGAAACCGAGGTGGAAACAATCGGAACGCCCGCGCGAGCAAACTCGACCTGGGCCTCGATCGTTCCATTTTCAAAAGACAACGGAGCCAGCGGGCAAGCGACCATCGAGATGATCGGCCGCTTTTTCAGCTCCTCTTCTCCTCCGACGATCAATGACGCCATTTCGATCTGCGCTCGCGCATTGTGGGCACCATGAACAGCGTCACCCTGGAAGTGTTTTGAACAGTTTTGCAGGCTGATCCACAGCTCATAGAGAGACTGGGTCTGAGGAGGCATGTCCGTTACGGAGACGGCCGGCCACATGATATCGATACCATGGAGGCCATCTGTCAGCTTCGAGATATCGGCCGCGTCTCTAGCGGTGCTGCTCCGGTATTCACCCGTATCCTTATCCATGACGAAGAGCGCACATCCGTTCATTGCTGAGTAAGGGCTATTGGAGACAGGGAGCGCGAGATCGTTCTTCGGGTCTCTGGCATGGAGAAGGATCTTCTTCGGCGCTGCTTCGAGGGCCTCATGGATCATCTTTTCAGTGATCTTGGCGATGTGATTTTCACGGTCAACGGACGCACCTCTTTTTTCGAGGAGCTCCAGCACCGGCTCGCTGTCTATTCGGACGCCGACTTCGCTCAAGCATTCAACGCTCTTCGTGTGAATCAGGTCTTCCTCCGCCTGGTTCAACAAGAGCGTTTTCGGGCTTGCCATTGCTTCACTTTCCTTGTTCTATCCGGGCCTGAAAAAGGCTTTGAAAACGCCGATTCGCCCAAGACCCCGCTTGGTCCAATGCTTCTTCAGGCGCCTCACACCGCATATTTCTGTTCATAGGCTTCGATGATCGCATCGCCCCTTCGGACAATGGATTCGTCTAGAGGCGTCACCTGATGCTCTTTGAGAATCTGGGCCACGAGTTCTCTGGCTTTTTCCGTTTGTTCCGTCTTTTCCAATGCGAGAAGCTCGAGCTTGTCTTTGTCCAACTGAATGAGTTCACGCCTCAGGTATTTACGCGTATGCGGATGGGTCAGGAAGTTCCCTCTGGGCCCGATATCCCGGAGTGCGTCAAGGCCGAGTTTTGCTTCAGTGACATCAATCGGTTTGAGATACTCACGGCAGCACTCCCATGTGTATGCATCAACGAGCAATTGTTTGAAGCAAACGCCTTTTGAGTCGTCGATCGCCCCCAGACCGGCAACGATGTCTGTGTGGCTGGAAGACGCGCAATACATGATGAAGGATGCAAACATGGTATCACGTTGGTTACCGTCGACTCGAAACGCGGCAAAATCACCGTTGAAAGATGGCAAATGATATCTTCTGGTCATTTGCCCCATCCCGGAAAAAATCAAACCGAATTCGGGGGCGTCATAGTTGA
>JAHEEJ010000288.1 GCA_024640705.1 Deltaproteobacteria bacterium | reverse complement strand
GGTACGATGCGATTCTTCGAAGGCCCCAACAGCCGATTCTATGGGTATCGACCCTTCGGGGGGCTATATTCTCCCAATCCCTATACGTCCACTTTTCCCGCCAAGCCGCTCTCGAAGCAAATCGGAACCGGCGTCGAGTTCAGCATCGGCGAGGTCACAGAGGCGTCTGTGGGATTCAGGTTCCAGCTGACGCGGTTCCGCTACGACAGACTGATCATCGGAACGACCTCGATGGGCGGTCCGCAATACGCGGTGCGAACCGCGCACTATCTGGTCACGCGGGCCCCGTATACGACGGGAAAGGCCCAGGCCTGGCAGCCGAACGGCAATACCAACACGATCCAGACGGCCACCGGCTACGACAACCGAACGCCCGCGGGGCTCAGCGGAACCATCTCGCTCGTCCACCCGCGTCTGGTTCACGTCTACATGGTGTTCCCGCCGAGCAGTGGAGAGCCGATCAAGATGTTCTGGTCGTCGGCCCGGATGCGGAAGATCGACTTCCGTTTTCTGCCGGAGCCGGTGGGAATCTCGATGCTGGTTGTTGGATTCGCGATGCTGCTGGGTCTGTACCGCATGCGGAGGCATTGATCCGAACCGTTGCGGGAGGTGTCCGCGTCCGGCTGTGCGATGAGATGCGGTTCGGTAGGATCCTCCGGATGAGTTCCGCCACCGGGCTTCCCTCCGACTGCGATCTTTCGCCTTCCGCGGGGGACGAGCGCCCGCCGCTGTCGCAGATCTACTCGGCCTTCGAGTCGCTTCTGCGCGCCGGATGGCGGGCGATCGAGGTCGCGACGCAGCCGGCGCCTTCCGGCGGCGCGCTCCCGATCCGCGCGTACGTCAACGCGGAACCGGTCGGCGCCGTCCTTATCGGCGGCATTCACGGCCGCGAGCCCGCCGGGGCGCTGGCCCTGGCGCGCTACGTTCCGCGACTCGTGGAGCGCGGCCACAAACTGGGACTGCTGGTGATGCCGCTGCTCAACCCTTGGGGCTACCTGCATCACATCCGCTACGGGCCCTCGGGCGCGAGCGTGTCGGACAGCGACCACCTGCTCGGACGCGCGCCGGAACCGGCCTGCCCCGAAGCGGCGGCCATCACCAACTTCGTGATGGACGGCGTCCGCATCCGTCCCGGCGCGGCGGTGCTGGACCTGCACGAGGATCCGGTCTACGAGGCGCCGGACTACCAATTCGAGGGTTCGGGATCCTACATCTACGTGACCGGTGCGGACGCCTTGGCGCATCCGGCGAGCCGCCGCGTCCGGGACTGTCTCGAGCGCTCGCGCCTGCCGCTCGTCCTCGAAGGGGTGACCCGGTTCGGCGAACGCCTCAGCGACGGGATCATCGTCGACACCGCGGACGGATCGATCGACGAATTGCTCGCGCGGCGCGTCGGTTGCAGCCCGGTGATCACCGTGGAGAACCTGCTCCACGCTCCCGACTCGCCACCGCTGCCGCAGCGTGTGGAGGTCTATCTCGACGTGCTGGAGGCCTTCTTCGGCGCCCCCGGCGAGGAGTTCCCGTGTGCACCACCCTCGTCGTAGGACGAAACCGCAGTACCACCGGCCAGGTCGTGCTGGCCCACAGCGAGGAACTGGGCAGGAACGCGGCGCACAGGGTCTGCGTGGTTCCCGGCCGCGATGTCCCGCCGGGCGAGCGCTTCCCGCTGTACTCGTCCGGCTCGCTCGATCAGCCCGGGCGCACCGCCCGTTACCTGGCCACCCGGATCTTCGACAAGCAGCACTACCCGGGCGATTACACATCCGGCATCAACGAACACGGCGTGGTCGTGGCCAACAACATGGCCATGATGCGCGGCGTTCCCGAAGAGCAGATGTACGAGGTGGTTCCCGGCGGCATCATCTGGACCGAGTTTTTGCAACTGGTGCTGGAGCGCGCCACATCCGCCCGTGAGGGCGCCGCGCTGGTGGAGGAGCTCGCAGTTCGCCACGGCCTGAGCTGCGATTCGGGGACGATGATCGCCATCGCGGACCCGGACGAGGCCTGGTGGGTGGAACTCGCGAGGGACGGCTTGTGGGCCGCCGAGCGGGTTGGCGACGACGCGGTTTCGGTGCGGGCCAACTGTTATCGGATCGGGGCAGGCCGGGACGGCGACGCCGGATCGGCGCTCGGCTCCCCGGACCTGGCCGCGCAAGCCGCGTCGCGGGGCTGGCCGGCCGGCAGCCCAGCGAGCTTCGCCGACACGGTCGGCGACCCGGCCAACCAGTGCGACCGCTACAACCTGGACCGGCACGAAGTGCTCGAGGGGAAGCTGCGCGGGTGCGAGAAGGTCGGCGTTTCGGATCTCATCGAGCTGCTCCGCGAGGTTTTCGAGGACACGCCGCTCTATCGGTCCCGACCCGACGGCTCGCCGTTTCGCACTGAAGTCCGCACCATCGCGCGAATGAACACGGAGGTGTGTACAATTCTCGAACCGCGACGCGAGATGCCGCCGGAGCTGGCCCACCGGATGTGGTGCTGCATGTCCACGTCGCTCACCGGCACGTTCGTGCCGTTTCACCTTGGGATCACGAGCGTGGAGCCCCACTATGCGACGGCGAGCGGCCGTTACGATCCCGAGTCGGCTTACTGGCTCTTCACGGAGCTGGCGAAGCTGGTCGACGGCCGCTACCGCGCATGCGCGGACGTCGTGCGGAACCAGTGGGCCTGCTTCGAGCGGGAGACGTCGGCGGCCCTGGCCGCTGTCGAGGATGGCCTCGCCGGTGCCGATCTGGCGCAAGCGGTCGAGGCCGTCACAATGTTCGACGAGCGGCGGGCGTCCGACGCGATCCGGGTTCTCCGGGAGCTTCTGGTCGAGGTGAAGACGCGCGCGTTCTTCGAGGATTTCTAACGGCAACCCTGGCACTCGAGCGAGCACACACATGCCCACATTTCGTGAACGTCTGATCACCGCAATGGGGAACATCAGCCCACTGGTGATCCTCTTCTTCCTGTGCGTCCTGTTCTCCCTACTTACCTTCGTGATCCCAGGCGGGGAGTTCGACCGCAAGACGATCGAGGTCATGGGGCGCGTCCGGTCGATCGTGGTGCCGGGCTCGTTTCACCACGTGCCCAGCGTGCCGCAGGGGTTCCAGGAACTCTGGACCGTGTTCATGCGCGGCGCCGTCGATGCGGCGGACCGCTCGTTCGTGATCCTGTTGTCGGCGGGCGCCATGACCGCGGTGATCGCCACCGGCGCCATCGACGCCGGGATCCACGTGATCGTGCGGCGCACGGGCCGCTTCGGCATCGCCTTCATCCCGATCATCGTGTTCGCGCTCGGCGCGTGCGGCGCCACCTTCGGGATGTACGAGGAGGCGATTCCGTTCATCCTCGTCATCACGCCGCTGATGCTGACGATGGGATACGACTCGATGTCGGCGGTCTTCGTGATGTACTGGAGCATCGCCGTCGGTTTCGCGTGCGGCATCACCAACCCCTACACGGTCACCATCGGCCAGGCCCTGGCCGGGGTTCCACTCTACTCCGGCAGCGGTTTTCGCGTCTTCTGCTTCTGCGTGATGATGACCATCACCAGCATCGTCGTCATGCGCTATGCCGCCCGCGTGCACCGGGATCCCTCGCGGTCGCTCTCGGCGGAGGAGGATGTCGAGAACCGCGTGCGGCTTCACGCCTCGCCCGAGGCGTCGACCGCTGCCGCGATGACGCCCCGCCGCGTGTTCGGCCTGGTGTGCCTGCTGGTCGCGTTCGTGATCCTCATGATCGGCCTGCTGCAATACGAGTGGGGCTTCACGGAGATTGGAGGGCTGTTCTTCTGGATGGGCATCGCGGTCCCCGTGGCGGGCGGCCTGTCGGTCAAGGAGATGATCGAGAAGAACATCGAGGGGATGCGCAGCGTGATGATCGCGGTGATCATGATGAGCGCCGCTCAGATCATCTACTTCATCCTCCACGACGCGCGCATCCTCGACACCATCCTGAATTTCTGCGCCGGCTACCTGACGCGCGTGCCGGAGGTCGTGATCGCCTACGTGATGTTTGGAACGAGTGCGCTGATGGCGGCGCTTCTCGGTAGCGCGTCGGGCACCGCCGCGACCGTCATGCCGCTGCTGGCGCCGCTGGCCGATGTGCTGCACTTCTCGAAACAGATCGTCGTGCTGGCCTTCCAGATGGCCACCGGGGCCTTCAACTTCTGGATGCCCTGGGACGGAATCGCCTTCGCCATCTGCTCGATGGCCGGCGTGAACTTCTTCAAGTACATCAAGGCTTCGGCGAAGTTCGCCGTGTTCATCTACGTCCCCACCGCGCTCCTTCTGCTCGCCCTGGCCGTGCTGCTGGACTATCAGTGAGAGCGGTTGGTTGAAAAAATGAGATTCTGACGACGTACGATCAAGGACGTTGGAGTGAAGGAATAGGGTGACAGTGAGGCGTGAACGACAGACCATCCCGGCGCGCCGGGGCATTGCGACGCGGCTCGGGCGCGGCGAACACATTCGGGTCATCAACACCCACGGCAGTCAGGTCGTCGATACCTGGGCGTTCTGCGACCCCGATCTCGAAGAGTTCATGTCGATGGAGCACAGCCGCTCCGCGGTCAACAACATCTTCCTCCGCAATGGCGATACCGCGATCACCAACCAGTGCCGCCCGATCCTCAGCATGCTGGAGGACACCTCGAATCGCATCCACGATACGTTGGTCGCCGCGTGCAATCTGGAGCTGTATCACGAGCAGGGATTCGAAGGCCATCACGCCAACTGCACCGACAACCTGAAGGCGGCGATGGCCGAGATCGGGCTCCGCGCGCCAGAGGTTCCCTGTCCGTGGAACCTGTTCCAGCACACGCCGGTCGACGACCAGGGCCGGCTCAGTTTTCCGGTGCCAGAGGTGATACCGGGCTGTCA
>JAHEEJ010000287.1 GCA_024640705.1 Deltaproteobacteria bacterium | reverse complement strand
GTTTGGAATACGAGACGAAAGGAAATTGCCGATATAGGAAAAATCGTTCTCTGGAGAGAAACTTCTTCCCTTCGAAGGAAATTTATTTCACAATATTGCCCCAGCTTCGAATCGGATTCGAATCCATCGGATTTGCAGATGGAGGTGATTCGAGGCGGCGGGTGCAATTCGCCGCTCGAGGCCGGTCAGCGATTCGCTTGGGGGCGAAGCACCCAAGCGGGTTGCGTGAAAAGCGCGTGCCAAAAACAGGGAGCGATTCAATGGCTGACCGATTCCGGGTCCTGGTGATCGATGACGATCCCGGCGTAAGAGACTACATGGAGGCGCTCGTATCCCGTCAGGGGTACGAGGTCAGTGCCGCGGCCGATGGTGAGGAGGCTTTGAATAATCTGGAAACCACCCAACCCGACCTGATCACGCTCGATGTGGTCCTGCCCGGGATGGATGGCCTCCAGACCCTCGAGAAGCTCAAGCAGCGTTTGCCGGATGTGCCCGTGGTGATGCTTTCGGGTCACGGGCAGGCGCGAAACATCGTCGAAGCCATGCGGCGAGGCGCGTCCGATTTCCTCCGCAAACCCTTCGAGGTCGAGGAACTCGAACTCGCGTTCCAGAAGGCTCTCGAAAAGCGCGCCCTCAAGCAGGAGGTCGAGCGCTTGCGCGGTCGGGCGCGCTCCGAGACCGATTTCATGTTGCTGACGGGCGACAACCCGAAGATGCGCGAGATTCGCGACATCATCGAGCAGGTTGCCGATACGGACATCACGGTGCTGATCCGGGGCGAAAGCGGCACCGGCAAAGAGGTCGTGGCGAGGACCCTGTTTCAGCTATCCGGTCGCCGCGACCAGCCCTTCGTCAAGGTGAACTGCGCGGCGCTGCCCTCCGAGTTGCTGGAGAGCGAATTGTTCGGTTTCGAGAAGGGCGCTTTCACCGGGGCCCACAAGCGGAAGCTCGGCAAGTTCGAGTACGCAAATCACGGAACGATCTTTCTGGACGAGATCAGCGAGATGCACCCGTCGCTGCAGGCGAAGCTCCTGCAGGTGCTGCAGGATGGCGAGTTCTCGCGCCTCGGAAGTGAATCCGACGTCAATGTCGATACGCGAATCATCGCCGCCACCAATCGCAATCTCGAAGACGCGGTCGCCGATGGCACGTTCCGGGAAGATCTCTACTACCGGCTCAACGTGGTGACCGTCCATCTGCCGCCGCTGCGCGACCGCAAGGACGCCGTTCCGCTGTTGGTCGAGCAGTTCCTGCAGACGAACAACGAGCAATACCGCAAGGACGTGGCCCACCTGTCGCCCGAAACGATGGAGATCTTCGCGAAATACCACTGGCCCGGAAATGTTCGGGAACTCGAGAATCTGGTGCGCCGCATGGTCGTGCTGGGCAACGAAGCGGCCGTCGTAGAGGAAATCAAGCTCAGCGGTTCGCGCCTGCAGGAGCGTGAAGAAGCCAATGATTCCCTGGACTTGGGGGCCTTGGGTGCAGATTTCTCGGATGCGCAAGGAATCGACCTAAAGGCAATCAGCCGACGTGCCGCTCAGCTAGCGGAGAAGGGGGTCATCGAAAAGGTCTTGCAGGAGACGCGCTGGAATCGCAAGGAAGCCGCTCTGCGGCTGCAGATCAGTTACAAGGCCCTGCTCTACAAAATGAAGGAGAACGGGCTCAGCCAGAACCGCTGAGTCCAGAACTGGAAGGCAAGATGAAACACTCGATGTTTGGAGGGGGGATGCGGCGCAGTTTGCCGGTACTCGTGTGTTTGCTGATGGGGCCTCTCTGGGGTTGCCAATCGCGAAACCTCAGTCCGCCGCCGCTCGACCCGGTTCCGATGGAGCGGCCGGGTTATGTGGTCGGCGTCCAGGACGTCCTCCAGATCAGCGTGTGGAAGAACGAGGAGCTGAGCGTCAGGGTTCCCGTTCGCTCGGATGGGAAGATCTCGGTTCCGCTCGTGGACGACGTGCAGGCGGAGGGACTCCAGGCGATGGAGATCAAGGAGGTTCTCACGCGGGAGCTTTCCGAATTCATCACGGCACCCGACGTCACGGTTGTCGTGCTCGAAATGAACAGCAAATACGTGAATGTCATCGGAGCGGTTCCGCGCAGTGGTCAGATTCCGCTCGTGAGCGACCTGAGAGTCCTCGAGGCCATCGCGACGATGGGTGGTTTCGCGCTCTTCGCAGACACAGGAAATGTCCGGATCGTGCGGCGTCAACCCGATGGCAGCGAGGTCGAATACCGATTCGATTACGACGCCTACATCAAGGGACGGGCACCGGGCACGAACATCGTACTTCAAAGTGGCGACACGATCATTGTTCCAGAGTAACAGCTAGATCCAGGGATCCGGGGGGGCCCGATGTTGTATATACGATTGTCATTACTAGTGTTTTTGGTTGGTTTCGCGGGAGTCGCGAGCGCGGTCGATGTAGACCTCTCGATGACCACGACGTCGGGCTACGACAACAACATCTTTCGAACGGAGAAAGACAAGAAGGACGACGCTTCGTTCCGTTTCGGACCGACCGTCCGGTTTCGCGACGAAACCTCGAATCTGAATTACCGGGTTTCATACAACCCCGTCTACGAAAAATTCGTGAGCTGGACGGATGCCGACGCATGGTCACACTTTGCGAACGGAGCCCTCGACTATCAGCTCAGCGATCGAACGCTCGTGAGCCTGTCGGAGAATTTCCGTTTCGCCCAATCGCTGAATCTCGGGCCGCTCATGACGCAATCGGACGCGGCCGGCAACGACCTCGAATTCGCCCCGGATTCCGAAGTCCAGCGCGACGACATCTACCTGAATACCGCGAGCGCCGCGGTGTTCCACAACTTCACCGCGCACACCAAGGGTGAATTCACCGTCAGTCACAATTTCTTCGACTCGGAAACCAAGAATACCTCCAAGAACAACTCGGTTTCCGGCTTTGCGAACGTCATGCACGCGCTCACCGCGCGGGATCAGTTGGGTCTGGGCGCGGGTACGACCTGGCAGCGCTTCGAGGGCGTTCGCGGGCAGGCGCAAACCGACACGTTCATCTTTCGGGTCACCGGTTCATGGATCCACAATTTTGGCCAGGACACCGAACTCACCGTCAAGGCCGGCCCGGCAGTGATCTACACCGACCAGGACAATGCGAGTACCGGGTCGGAGTTCCTGTATCCCCGAAGACTGGTGATGAGCCAGGACGGGGGGCCGAAATCCATCAGCGCCGCGTATGCAGCCCTCGGCTTGGATCTTCCCAACGACGTGCAAGACCTCGACGGCAATCCTCTGCTTGCTGGCGATACGATTGGTTCGGGTAGCGTTTTGATTCCCGAGGACAGCAGATGCCGGACGCAGCTGGTGGGTGGTCAGACCGTATTCGATCGGTCGGCCTGTTCGTACAATGTCGTCGTCGATGTGGACGACCCGGCCTATACGCTGATCGCCAATTCGATCGCCAGCGCGGGGAGAGTCAACCTCAACTACGTGTCCGGCAACGGCAAGGGGAGCGATACGCGGGTCACCGCGTTTGGCGAGATCAGCATCTCCCATCATTGGTTCCCTGAACTCTCGTCGAGTGCGAGTTACGTCCGCAGCGACTCGGGGGCGACCAGTCTCGGCTCCAGTACGATTCTGGACCGCGTAACGGTCATGACGACCTGGACTCCAACGCGGCGCTGGGATCTGCAGTTGCGGGGCGACTGGTTGCAGCGCAAATCTTCCACCGACATTTCGAATGCCTATCTGGTCATCGACGGCACGGACTTCGGGGCCGGCCGCTTCGTCACCACCAGCACGGGCCTGATCACCAGCACGACCAACGAAGCGGTCAATACCGAATACTGGCGGGTGAGTGGAAGAATCGCCTACCGGACTTCGCGTCGCAGTACGGTCACGCTGCGCGCTAGCTATCACGACCAGGACACCGAACGCGCCACCACGCGGACCAATTCGAGCTTCAAAAACGTGCTCGTGTTCCTGGGCTTCCGCTACGATCTCGATCCCTTCCACTTCTAAGGGGTCGGGTGAGGCTTTCATGAACGTCGAAGGTGGAATACAGCTCGCTGATTTGTGGAGTATCGCGCGCCGTCGCGCCAGGCTGATGGCCGCGACCGCGCTCGGGATCGCACTCGTGATCTATTGGATCGCGATGGCGCTCCCGAATCAGTACGAGAGCTATGCGACCGTGCTCGTCACGCCGCAGACCGTCGACCCAGGGCTGGTGGCGGCTGGCGTTCCCGAGAGCGATCTCAACAACCGTCTTTACCTGATGACCGCGGAGATCTTGAGCCGCGGGCGACTTTCGAAGATCATCAGCGATTTCGACCTCTACGTCGATGAGTCCGAGTACATGGTACGCGATGAAATCATCGATCTGATGCGCGATCATGTCGATGTTGCGCCCGTGCTACCAGAACTCGGCCAGGGAGTGGGGCGCCGGAATTCCGATGAGGAAATCAACCAGTTCAGGATCGCCTTCACGCATCGAAATGCCAAGACCGCGATGCAGGTGGCCCAGCGGCTCTCGAACGACTTCATCGAACAACATATCGAGAGCCGGATCACACTTTCGCAAAAAAGCCTCGAGTTCATCGACGATGAGCTCGCTCGACTGGCGGCGACGATTCGCGAAGTCGAGGGGCGGGTCGCCGAGGTCAAGAACGCAAACCCCGGTCGCTTGCCCGAGGACATGACGGCTACGCAGCGCCGGTTGGAACGCCTGATGACCGACATGGCGTTCGCCCAGCGCTCGCTCGCCGAAGCGATCAGCGACGAGGCGTTCTTCCGCAGCCAGATCAACAACGCTCCGATGTCGATTGGGGAGATGACGCCCGAAAATCGGCTCAAGAGCCTCGATCTGCTGATCGCGGAGTATCGGGCGAAGGGAT
>JAHEEJ010000286.1 GCA_024640705.1 Deltaproteobacteria bacterium | reverse complement strand
ATCCCAACCCGCCGAAAAGAAGCGATCGCCGGCAGCCGTGACGATCGCCGCGCGCAATTCGGGGTCATCCCGGTACGCGATGAACGCGGCGCCGAGCGCGCGACTCGTCGCACCGTCGATCGCGTTTGCCTTGGGACGGTCGAGAGTCACGGTCATGACCGCGCCTCGCCGCTCGATCCGGACTCCTTCGCTCATTGAACTGGCCTCCGTGAGATCACCATGTTCCACCCATGTGCTCGCCCCCGTCCACATCCAGCGTAGAACCCGTGGTGTAGGCGGCAGCCGGGGAGACGAGATAAGCCACCGCGAGCGCCATTTCGCGCGCAGTCCCTTCCCGCTTGATCGGCAATTTTTCGATCGCGGCATCCAGCGCCGCCCGGTCGTATTGCTCGAGGCCGGGCGTATCGATCGTCCCGCCCGCAACCGTGTTGATGCGGATGCCGGCGCGCCCCCACTCGCGAGCCAGCGTCTTGGTCAGATTGATCACACCCGCCCGGGCAGCAGCCGCATGCGCATAGCCAGGCGAGCCATTGTTCACCACGATCGCGATGTTCACGATGTCTCCGGGCTTGCCGGCGGCGAGCAGGCGGCGACCGAACGCCGAAGTCATGTGCCAGGTGCCGTTGAGATTCAGATCCACCACCGAGCGAAAGCCATTCGCCGAAATCTCCACGGCTGGGGCCTCGAACTGTCCTCCCGCATTGTTCACGAGGATGTCGGGCAGCCCATGTTGGTCGACGACCGCTTCGAAAAGTGCATCGACCTCGTTTTCATCGCGGATGTTGACGGCGTGGGCGTGGGTTTCGATGCCCTCCGCATTCAACGCGGCAGCCGCTTTCTCGAGCCTTTCGAAGTCGCGCGCAGCGATGACGATCCGGGCGCCGAGCCCACCGAGTTCGCGCGCCGTCGCGAAGCCAATCCCGGTCCCCCCCCCGGTGATGAGAGCGAGCTTTCCATTGAGGAGGTCCGACGCAAAAACGGGTGTGTCGTTCAAGGATTCGTCCCCGGCCAGAAGGTGAAGATGGCCGGCTACTGTATCATCGCCGGCCGGTTTTGACATGGAGAGAAGGCACGAATGGGAAGTCGCGCGAACATCGAACGCCTGCTGAATCCGCGGAAGATCGTCTTCATCGGCGGTCGCGATCTCTCGATCCCGATCGAAGCCGCTCGGACGATCGGTTACGACGGCGAGATCTGGGTCGTCAATCCCAAGTATCCCGAGATCGGAGGCGTTCCCACGGTCGCTTCGATCGCGGACCTGCCGGCCACGCCGGACGCCGCGTATCTGGCGGTTCGCGCGGAATTGACCGTCGAACTGATTGCAGAACTTCGGGCGGCGGGCTGCGCGGGTGCCGTCTGCTTTGCGGCGGGTTTCGCAGAATCGGGCAGGCGCGAGCTTCAGGATCAGTTGCGAGAGGCCTCGGGCGAGATGGCCGTGGTCGGTCCGAATTGTTACGGCGTCCTCAACTACCTCGACCGCACCGCACTCTGGGCCGACTTCCACGGCGGCCGGCCCGTCGATCGGGGGGCGGCGATCATCAGCCAGAGCGGAAACCTGAGCTTGATCCTCACCATGGCCGACCGCGCGCTGCCGCTCTCGCACTTGATCGCCAACGGCAACCAGGCGGTACTCGAGGCGAGCGACTTCATCGACGTGTTGGTCGACGATCCGCGCGTATCCGCCATCGGCCTCTACATCGAAGGGCTGCGCGACATCCCGAAGTTCTGGCGCGCCGCGGTGCGAGCGCTTCGGGCCGGCAAACCGATCATCGCGCTCAAGAGCGGCGCCTCCGAAATCGGCAGCCAGATGACCTTGCACCACACGGGCTCCTCGGCCGGCGTCGATGCGTTCTACCAGGCGATGTTCGATCGTCTGGGTGTGGTGCGGGTTCGCTCCATCCCGGAAATGCTCGAGAGCCTGAAGATGTTCTGCACTTCGGGCGCATTGCCAGGCAACCGGCTCGGCGTATTGACCTGTTCGGGCGCGGATTCCGCGATGGCCGCGGATTGCGCGTCGGAACTCGGCTTTGAACTTCCTCCGCTCTCGCCGACCCAGCAAGCGAACTTCCGCGAATACATCGCGGATTTCGTCAACCTCACGAACCCCTTCGACTTCAACACCCAGATCTGGGGAAAGCCCGAACTCGCGGTCCGCTGCTTCGAAGACATGCTGCGCGACGAGCAGTACGACGCGGTCGCGCTGATTCACGACTTTCCGGCCGCCCAGTACAGCGACCTCTCCGGCTGGGAGAGCATCGCCAATTCATTCATCGAAGCTCGCGTCGATACCGGCAAGCCGTCCGTCATGATCAGCAACTTTGGCAAGATGGTTCCCGAGAAGATGGCCGAACGGCTGGTCGAACACGGCGTGACGCCACTCGGAAGCATCCGGGACGGCCTGGCCGCGGTTCGACATGCGGCGTGGTACGGAATGCACCGCGCTCGGCTGCTCGAAGCGGACGACCTGGAAGAGCCGATGGAGGCCGGCGCCAACTGAAGCCGAGGCGTCGCGGTGGTGTGCGGGGGTTCGCCGAGCGCCCTCGCCCGCTAACGGTTGATCCGCCCCCACGCTTCCCGAAGCTCATCGCGAAACTCAGGGTGCGCGATCGCGATCAACGCATCCGCGCGCTCCTCTTCGCTGCGCTGAGCGAGCTCGGCAGCCCCGAACTCCGTCACCACGACATCGACTTCGTGCCGCGGCGTCGTAATGCAGGCTCCCGGTTCGAGCCGCGCCGAAATTCGCGAGCTGCGCTTGCCTTCGATTTCGACCGTCGAGGGCAGACAGATCAGCGAGTGGCCGCCGGTCGAGAATGCGGCCCCGGACACGAAGTCCATGTGCCCACCGATGCCGGAGTACTGATGTGCGCCGACGCGATCCGCGGCAATTTGACCGAAGAGATCCAGGGCCAACGCGCCGTTGATCGAAACGAACTGTCGATTCTGCGCGATGATCGCCGGAGAATTCACCCGATCGACGGGCAGAAAGCGCACTTCTTCTCGGCCATCGAGCCAATCGTAGAGTTCCTGCGTGCCTGCGGCGAACGTGGTGATCGAGTAGCCGTCGTAGATTCCCTTCTGGTTCGTGACCTTTCCCGCCTGGTGCAGACGCATGAGCCCCGTCGTGAACATTTCGGTGTGAACCCCGTAGTCGGAACCGGAGTGTTCGACCAGGAGGTCGGCGAGTTCGCCGGGCACACCGCCGATGCCGACCTGGATCGTCGAACCGCTTGCGATATACGGCAGCGCGTTTGCGGCGATCTTCCGATCGATCGGAGTGCTGGGCGGATCGGGAAGGATCAGCGGAGTGCGGTCGCTTTCGACGATCACATCCGCTTCTTCGACGGAAACCGTGTGCGGAAACTCGGGTGGGATTCCGAAGGTGCGCGGTAGCGCGGGATTCACTTCGACGATGAGCAACCGCTCTGGATCGCGGCCCGCGCGATGCAATTCGTCCACCGAGGCGCCCGCGTGGAGCGACAAGCTCATCTGTCCCGCCGCGTCGGGTGGGGTCGCTGCCGTCGCCACGATCCGGGGGCTCAGCGCAGTCGCAATGTCGCGAAATCGACGAAAATCGGCCGGCACGAACCGCACGTCGTGGCCGGCCGCGCGGAGCCCGCGCTCCACCGGTCCGAAGAACCCGCTGCGCAACTGGACGCCGCGCCGGGTGAAGATGCGAAAGAGGTCACTCAGGAGCGCGCTGAATACGATCAGCTCTTCGAAATCATCGCGCTCTCCGAGCGCGTGGAGAAAGGCCGACGGCTGCCCCGTAGCCAGCGGCAGGCCCAGCGTGTCCCGCGCCCCGACCAATCCGGCCGCGTCGGCCAGCGAACGCAGTTTCGTCTTCCAGGCCGTCATCTCGAGGTCACCATTTCCCAGAACCCTACGCTGACGCTAGACCGGAACGGGCGGCCGATTCAAGCGTGCGCCCTCGGGAGATAGTCGCGAAGGCAGCCCAGATTTGCGATTTTCCCCCTTTCGCCTGCTGAGGGAGCACCTCGTCGACACCTCCCGCGGCTGCGGCCGAAAGAATCGAAAAAGGCTCTTGAACGAATCGCCGAGGCGTGGTGGGATAGGATCTCGAAACCAAAGGAGTCCAAACATGTTGGCTTGCAAACCGGACCAGAATTCACGGCAGCGGAATTTTCTTCGCAGCGCGATTTTCGCGGCGCTCGTTGGCATCCTCTTGGCTCCATCCCTGAGCCTGGCGGTCGAGTACACCTCAGCCCGAAAGGCCGGCCGCGGACTGGCGGCGATGACGACCGGTTTTCTCGAGATTCCGGGCAATATGGTCGCGGAGAGTCGCAAGCACGGTGCCGGTGCGGGCGTACCGCTCGGCTTCGTCTTCGGGCTCGGGAAAGTCGTGATCCGGGAACTCGTGGGCGTCTACGAATTTCTCTCGTCGCCGTTCGAAGCGCCTGCCGGCTTCGTGCCGATCATCGAGCCCGAATTTCCCTGGTCGTACTTCGATGACCAACCCGCACCCGCGCGCCGCAAGTGATCCGGTGGGATGAACGGATTCCTGGTGAACCAACGAGAGTCGCAGCGAGGATCGGCGAACCCTTGGATTTTTCCGGCTCGGAGGCATCGCCGTGACTGCGGGCAGTAAAATCGCGATTCCGATCGATTCGATCTTCCACCCGACCGACCTATCGGAGGCCAGCTTCGTCGCCTTCGTGCACGCGCTCAAGATCGCGCTGCTCGCCCAGTCAGAGCTGACCATCCTCCACGCCTCGAACAGCGGTGGCGACAAGGTCAGCTGGAAGGACTTCCCGGGCGTTCGGCAAACCCTCGAGCGCTGGGGCGAGCTGCCCAAGGGCAGCTCCGCGCGCGCGATTTCGGAACTCGGCATGACGGTCGAGAAGATCGCCGGCCGCGG
>JAHEEJ010000029.1 GCA_024640705.1 Deltaproteobacteria bacterium | reverse complement strand
AAATCGAAGCGCTGCGGGCTGCCGTTGGTGACGGCGGCCTGCAGGAGCACGGCCCCGTCGAGTTGGACGGGTTGACGGCCGCGCTGACCCTGAGCCCATCGGACGGCGAAGGCCTGGCGCGAACGTTGGCGGCGCTGCGAAATTGCGGACTCGCGGCCGCGGTGCGCGGCAGCGGGAGTCACGCGGGCGTCGGGAATCTGCCGACTGCCCTGGACGCGTTCTTGTCGACCGGGCGCCTGGTGGGGGTCGAAGAATTCGAAGCCGGCGAGGGCGTCTGTCACGTGCGATCGGGTACGCCACTGCGCGATGTGCGGGCGGCCCTGGCTGGGAGCGGGTGGGAGCTTCCTCTGGACCCACCCGGCCGCGACTCGACGGTCGGCGGTTGTCTCGCGGCCGCGTCGGTCGGGCCGCGCGCCCTCGGTCTTCCGTGTGATCAGGTATTGGGGTTGACGGTATCGCTGACTTCGGGAGAGCGCGTTCGCTGCGGCGGTCGGGTCGTGAAGAACGTGACGGGTTACGACCTCAACAAGCTCTACACCGGATCGTTTGGAAGCCTCGGCGTGATCGAGTCGGCCTGGTTGAGACTCCGCGCAGCCCCCGAGCGCTCGGCGAGTTGTGAAATCGCGGGAAGCGACGCGGCGGGTGTCTGTTTGGCGGCCATCGCGGCTGCGCGCTGCGTGTCTGGACGCGCTGCTGCCATTGCGACGAACGGCGCCGACGGCTGGAGACTGGTGGTGGAACTCGCCGGCGACGCTCCGACGGTCGAACGCGACCTCGCGTGGCTTTGCGGCGAGTACGGCGCGAGCGAAACGGCGCAGGAATCGATCGAGCAGATTCGCGACCTCCAACGGCAAGTCCCAGCTCCGCTCGGCCTGCGTTTCCGGTTGGGCGTGCTCCCGTCCCGACTCGAATCAACGCTGGTCGAACTCCGATCCGGCGGCGCTTCGTTGCTCGCGTATCCGGGGCTTCAGCTCGTCTATGCGAGCTTCGCCCTCGACGCGTCACCGGACGAAGCTGGAGTGGATGCGATCTTCCACAGCGTGAGATCCATCGCCCGCAGCGCGGGTGGTAGTTACGTGTGCGAAGCCGCTCCGACTGCCGTCAAAGCGGGGCGGGATATGTTTGGCGATCTGGGTGCGAGTGGGGCGATCGTCCGGGCGCTCAAGCAGCGTTTCGATCCGACAGGTGTGCTGAATCCGGGTCGCTTTGCGGGTCGCAATTGATCGACGAGGCAATCGCGCGCAATCGAAGAACGGATCCGTGGATGATGGACGCGAAATGACGGGCGAAAACTGGCCGGCGATCTACGAGCGAACGCTCGATTGCGTTCACTGCGGCCTCTGCCTTCAGACCTGTCCGACCTATCGGGAAACCGGCCGCGAGAACTCCTCTCCGCGCGGGCGCATCTATCTGCTGCGGGCAGTTGCCGAAAGCCGCGCTTCGCTGGGAGATGTGGTTTCCGAAGAGGCCTATCTCTGCCTGGGCTGTCGCGCCTGTGAGACCGCGTGCCCGTCGGGCGTGAAGTTCGGATCGATGATCGAGCTCGCGAGAGCGGAAATCGATCGCTCCGGATTGCGAAGCGGCTGGGCGTTCCGATTGGAGCGCTGGGCGCTGCGCGGGCTGATCGCCAACCCGCGACGGCTGTCGTTCGCCATTTCGCTGCTTCGCGCCGTTCAGGTTCTTCACCTCGATCGGCTCGTCGCCAGGTTGTTGCCGAAGGCATGGCGCGAGCTCTGCGCGCTGGCTCCTCGCGTGCCGCCCGCGGTCGAGCGGCGACCGTTGCCAGCGTTTACGCCCGCACTGGGAGAAAAGCGCGGCCGCGTCGCGCTATTCGTCGGTTGCGTGATGCCCGAACTCTTCGGCGCCATCAACGCAGCCACGGTTCGCGTGTTGTCCCGCAACGGTTTCGAAGTGGTGGTTCCCGAGTCTCAAGGCTGCTGTGGTGCGCTGCACGCGCACACCGGCGACCTCGACTTCGCTCGCGAACTCGCGCGTCGAAATCTGACAGCCTTTTCGGCGACTGATTTCGACGCCGTGATCGTCAATTCAGCTGGTTGCGGAGCCGTGTTGCGAGAGCTGGAGGAGTGGCTCGAAGGTGAGGGCGATTCGCTCGCGGTTCGGGTGCGCGATGTTTCGGAGTTTCTCGACGCAGCTGGGCTGCGCCCGCCCGCGGGGCGGGTCGAGTCGACGGTGTGTTATGACGACCCTTGTCACCTGGTCCACGGTCAGAGGGTCGACGCGGCACCGCGCAGGCTGCTGGAGCAGATTCCAGGCATCGAACTCCGGGCCCACGACGACCCGGCCGGCTGCTGTGGCGCCGCGGGGATCTACAACCTGACCCACCGCGCGATGTCGCGCGCAGTTCTCGATCGGAAGATGCAGTCGCTCAGCGCCGCCGATCCCGACTACGTCGCAACCGGAAATCCGGGCTGCCTGATGCAACTGCGCGGTGGAGCCGCGGCCGCTGGACTGAGAGCCGAGGTCGTTCATCCGATCGAACTTCTCGATCGAGCCTACGCGGCACGCAGCGTCGAACCGTGACGGTCAGCGATACAGGAACGCGTCCGGGGTTTCTCGCGGAGCATTGATGCGCGGGAACGCGCCGAGGCTCAGATCCGACAGGGAACCCTGCAGAACCAACGAGAACGGAAGAATGGATTCTCGAGAGCGAACCATTCCGTAGCGCTCGCGCATCCCGCGATAGGTGTAGGTCGATTCTGCCGCCGGTCGGGTGTCGATGTCATCCGCCAGCCCCACACGGGCGCGCTCGAATACGACGTCGCGATTCGCGTCAGCGACGATCACGTCGTCCGGGTCGAGCAGGGAATTGCGAAACGAGGTTTCTTCGAGCTTGGCGACCATTCGCGCGAAACGTTCTTCCGAGAGGTCCTGGTAGACGTCGATCGGCGGGTCCTCTTCGTCGCCGCTCGGACCGATGAATTGCAGCTTGATGGTGCGCCCCCCGATCAACACGATCCCGGCCGGATGCAATTCGCCGTTGACGGGATCGTCGTCGAGCAATTCTGCGTCGAGCCCCAGGCCCCGAGGACCGGCAAATTCGGGATTCTCGAGGATGAATCCACGAGAGATTCGGATCTGCTGAGGGGTGGAGTGGGTGATTTCGGCGCGGACGGCATCACCCGCGCGCATCCCGGCGTGGGTATCCGGATACTCCTGGGCGACCCTTCGATACATCGCGAGGCGCGTGTCTCGGCGATCTTCGCGGCTCGCGAATGCCTCTGCTTGCTCGGCGGCTTTTTCTCTCAACTCGGCGAGATCGTCGACATCGTAATTGGGATCCTGCAGCGCGAGGTTGTACACCGCGATTTGATTGTCCCGCTTGTTCTCGAAGGCCGACAGCCAGTCGCGCACATCTGCCGCCCGCTCGCCAGCGGGATTGCGTTCGAGGTAACTGCGCCCGTAGACGGCGGCCAGACGCGCCGTTGGTAGAGACCTCATCCAGGGCAACTGCAGCAGACGCAGCGGAAACGCGACCATGGTCTGTCCGATCGCCGGAAGATCGACCACCCACTCGAGCGGTTCCGGCAGGCGGCGGTCTGCCGGCCCACCCGCCCAGGGACCGAACAGGACCCACTTGGCCCTATTCTTGCGGTCCTCGCTGCGGGCTTTGCTGAAGGCCATGTAGGGATTGCTCGCCGGATTGTTGATCAGCGCGCGCGCGTGCCTGACCATGTTGGACTGATGCGGATCCTCTTCGGCGATTTCGTCGAGGGCCTGCCACATCTGCAATTCCTCCCCCCGCTCTCCGAACGCAATGGCCTTGGCGAACTGCGCTTCGTCGGTGAAGGGCCCTTCTGGTTCCGATTCGAGCAGTTCGTTCGCGGCCGCCACGACATCGCCGCCCGGGTCGAGCATTGCAACCGACAGCTGCCGCGCGGGAGCGGATACCGGTGTCATCTCCCGAGTGACCTCGAGGCTGCGACTTCGCTGTCTGCGCTCGTGGACGAGCCTCCGGTCGGCTTCGTCGCGAATGGCGGATGCCATGGGGTCTTCGGGCTTCAATTCCAAAGCGCGATCTGAATAGACGAGAGCCTGTCGGGTGCGATTGGTCTCCAGTGCGCGCTGTGCTCCGCGCATGGCTCGCGCATAGAGCGTCTCTGCCAGTCCGATGTCTCCCTCCTCGATGAGGAGTTCCAATTCGGCGGCTTCGGGAGCGTCTGGATAGCGCGCGACGAATTCCTTCCAGTGGGCAAGTGCCTGCCGGCGCTGCAGCGGGAGCTTCTCCTGGTTGTAGACCTGGATCGCATAGCTGAGCACCGATCTCGCGAGGCGGTAGGGGGCCAGGCTCATCGTCATGATCGACTTGCCGACCGGCTCGGCGAGGGCGTTGAAGGCGCGCCCGAAAGTGATCAGCCACGCGTCGCGTATCCGCGCGGATGCGAGCGCGAGGGGATTGTTCTTCTCGGTCTGCGAGAGCCGCTCGCGCAGGGTCGGGTCGAGATCGTCGCTCTCGAGCAGTTCACGGGTCGCATCGCGATAGCCGTACGAGGAATCGGTGGTTGCATTGACGAGGTCGGTTGCGATGGGAACGAGTCCAGTGGGGAGTTCACCTCCCGCTTCGAGCACCGTGTCGATCGCGCGCAAGCGTCCGAGCAGGCGTTCGGATCGCTCGACATCGGAGATCAGCGCGGCCGTCGCCAACTCGGCAGCCGCATAGTCGGCGACATCGGGGATGCGGGTTGAAAATCGCACGCTCGAATCGATCGTGCGGCCGATCGGTCGCGCGCCGGGCGAGCGACAGCCGGTCAGCCATCCGATGGCCAGCACGCCCATCACGGCGGCTATCCATTTTCGATCAGGGCGTGAAGCGATCACGATCGATCCGAATCGAGTAGGCGAGGAATGCCTCCAAGCGGCGGGATGCCTCGATTTTTTCTGGCGTTCCGTCGCGACTGGCGACCATCTCGTAAAGTCGCGACGCACCCTCGACCAGTTCCTGGAAACGCACCGGGTCGAAGAACAGGCTCTCCGGCGGATAGGTGGTCGAGTACTCTACCGCGAGTTGTGCGTAGAGGTCTGCGAGTTCGAGCAGGTGGCGGTTGAAATTCTTGCTGTTCGGGTGCCGGAAGGTGACGCGTTGTAACTCGCTGATCGCCCGCACGTCCCCGTTTACATCCGTCTTGCGGATCCCCACGAAGTAACTGGCGCGCGCCACGTCTGCGCGTTCGAGTTCTTCCCGGACGATCGGCCCGTAATGGGTGCCCTCGGTAATCGCAGTGAGGCCATCGAGCAGTGCGGTGCGGGCTTCGAACTCCGCGAGCACCGAGTCCGGATCGAGCTCGACGAGTCGGCTGATGCCCATCACATCGGAGTCGCTGTCCGTCTCATCCCGGGGTTCGAGCTCTCGTGTCATCTGGGCGGCTTCGTGGAGCACGTCGCAGATGTCGGCGCTGTCGAGCGCAGCCAGTCTCAGGTCTTCGCTGAGATCCGCCGCGAGCCGGTAGCTTTCCGCCGCGAGATCGAAAGCCCGCAGTCGCTCCAGCGATCGGGACTTCGCGAACGCAATCACCCCGTCCATGTGACCTGCCCGCAACGCGTCCGCGTGCAACTCTTCGAGATTTTCCAGCCGCAGCAGCGAACTGCGGTAGACGTTTCGCCCGGTGAAGTCGCGCGCGGGTTCGAATCGGTAGGTGTCGTCTTCGATGTGTGCGCGCAGCACGGCGACGACTTCGAGCACGTTCTCCGTGGGTCGATAGACGGGATCGACTTCCGGAGTCGACGCACACGCCGCGCAAAGCGCGACGATCGCGCACGCGAGGATCGGATCGGAGACGGCAAGCCGGGATCTCATATCGCCGCCAAGCATACCAGCCCCCCCAAATGCCCGAGGCGCCGTGGCTCGGTTCCCTCTGGGGACACGTGGGGCGCTTCCTCGCTCGAAACCCAATCGAAAACGTGGGCGGTGCTCGTTGGGGAGTCGGGGGGAAGGGGCATTCGCTCCAACCCCATGTCGCTCACACCCCTTCCCCCCGACTCCCCAGCGAAACGGGTTGCCAGCGCGTGAAGACCCCCCCGCATCTGGCGGCCCGAACCAGCAAAACGTCATTTGGGTTCGGTGGCGGGACACCATCGGGCGACATGGGGTTAGAGCCCGATGGTGTCCCGCCACCGAACCCGAGCACCAACCTCGCAAACCGATTCCGATTTACAGCTACCTAGAAGATTGGGTCGAGCTGTCAGCTTTTCTTGCTGCTCGACTTTCCGCGCAGGACGACCGCGTTGAGCATCTTCTCCGTCGCGATCACTGCTGCGGCGAGCTGGTCCGAATCGACGCCGAGGGTCGTGAGGTTCTCCTGGGTGTCGTCATCTGTTTTCCAGGTGATCACGGTTTCTACGAGTGCTGTCGTTCGCCCTCCCGGCGGGATTCGCACGCGGAAGTCTGCCAGGCGCGGAACTTCGAGTTCGAGCTTCTTCGCGGCCTTTCGGATCGCGTTCATGAACGCGTCGTAGCCCCCGCTGCCGCTGGCCTTGACGGTTGATTTCTTGTTTCGATACGCGAGCACGATCTCCGCCTGCGGGGTTTCGTTCGTTCCGACTACGACCCGATAGGACATGACCCGCACGCGCTGATCGGCGGGCGATTTGAGCACGTCCGCAATGATGTAGGGCAGGTCCTCGACGTTGATCCGGTTCTTGTGTTCACCGAGTTCGACGATCCGCTGAAGGACGAGTGCCTTTTCTTCGGTCCCGAGCGCGATGCCGAGTGCTTTGAGGTTGTGCTCGAGTGAAGCCTTGCCCGCCAACTTGCCGAGCGCATAGCGCCGCCGCTCACCAAAGCGGGCCGGTAGCAGCCGGCTCGCGTACAGTTCTCCCTTGGCATCGCCGTCGGCGTGGATGCCTGCGGTCTGGGTGTAGACGTCACGTCCGACGATCGGCGTATTATCGGCTACGTCCTTTCCGCTGAAGGTTTCGACGAGGCGCGACAGCGATGAGAGGCGGGCTTCCTTGACCCCGGTCTGGAATTCGGTGTGATCGTGGATTGCGGCGACGACTTCCGCGAGTCTCGCGTTTCCCGTCCGCTCGCCGAGCCCATTCACGCTGGCGTGAACGCCCCGAGCACCTGCGCGAACGCTCGCCAGTACGTTTGCGGCTGCGAGCCCATAATCGTTGTGTGCGTGAAACTCGAATACGACGTCCGGCCAGGTCGACACCATCAGGTCGACATAGCGGGTTACATCCGCCGGTGACATGATGCCCAGCGTGTCCGCGAGATAGATGCGCGCAACGCCGAGATCGCGCAGTAATTCCACCATCGCAAACACGTAATCGAAAGAGTCGCGAACTCCGTTCGACCAGTCTTCCAGATAGGCGTTGACCTTGATGCGTTTGCGCTTTGCGGCGCGGAACGTCTGCGTAACGGCTTTGCGGTGCTCCTCGGGCGTCTGGGCGAGTTGGACACGGCAGTGGCGCTCGGAACCCTTCGCAAGGAGGTTCATCACCCTCCCGCCGGTCCCCGCGATCCAGTTGACCGACGTGCTCCCATCGCAGTAACCGAGCATCTCGACGCGCGGCAACATGCGCTTCTTGCGCGCCCAGTCGACCACGAGGCGCGCAGCCTCGCGCTCGCCCTCCGAGACGCGGGTCGAAGCGATTTCGATGCGATCGACCCCCACCTCGGTGAGCAGCAGCCGAGCCAGCTGGAGCTTTTCCGCGGGAAAATACGAGATGTCGGGGGTCTGCTCCCCATCTCGGAGGGTGGTGTCCATCACCGCGATGCGATTTTTGTCGGTGCGCTTCAAGTCAGCCTCCGGGCCGGGCCGAGAGAATCGCGCTCGGACTCTCGCGCTGTCAACCGGTGCGGCTTTGCCCACGCCGCATCGGACCGTCTAAGCTCGCCTGATGACCGAACCCCGCCGATCCCTGCCCATTCTCGAAGAAGATCGCGGCCAGCGCCTCGACCGGTTTCTCGCCGAGCACCTGAGGCTCTCGCGCTCGCAGGTGCGTCGACTGCTCGCGCGCGGCGCCGTGAGCATCGGGGGGCGCAGCGTGAATGAAGCCGCCAAGGGCTTGAATCTTCAACCGGGGCCCGTGGTCGAGGTGATCCCCTTTGCGCGGCCGGAAGACCAGCGGGCAGTGTCCGCTCCCGATCAGCCGCTCCGGTTGCTCGCGAGCGGAACTGGCTGGCTCGCGGTCGACAAGCCCGCCGGCACGCCCGTGCACCCGCTCCGGGAGGATGAGACCGACACGGTGTTGAACGCGCTGATTGGCCGCTATCCCGAGATCCATGGCGTGGGCGAGGGCGGTTTGCGCAGCGGGGTCGCCCACCGGCTCGACGTTGATACTTCGGGCGTGCTGCTCTTCGCGACCGAAGAGGCGGCCTGGCAGCGCTTGCGCGGGGCCTTTCGCGAACACCTCGTCGAAAAGACCTATCGCGCGCTCGTGATCGGTGCGCTCGAGGGGGAGGGCAGTCTCGAGGTCGGACTGGTCACGGCCCGCCACCGTCCCGCGCGGGTGCGCGTGGTCGCCGACGCGGAACTCGAACGGGCACGCGGCGTCCACATCGGTGTGCTGCGTTGGCGTTCACTCGAGGTCTTCGGCGGCGTGACGCTCGTCGAAGTGAAGCCCAAGACCGGCTTTCTCCATCAGATTCGCGTCTCGCTGGCCCACCTCGGTTTTCCGGTGCTCGGAGATCGCACCTATGGCCCCGCGAACGATCCGGTCGCAGTGCCGCGCCAGATGCTCCACGCCGCGTACGCGGGTTGGGGTGAGATCGAGGCGAGCAGCCCGGATCCCGCTGATTTCGCGGCAGCACTCGCCCGGTGTGCGGCGCTTTCCGGCGGAGCGTGATTCCGATCAGCGTTTGCGCAGCAGCGTCAAGCCGTCCGCGATCGGCAGCATCACGCAATCGACGCGCGGGTCCGCGGCGACGAAATCGTTGAATTTTCGGATCGCCAAGGTGTTCTTGTCGTCGGCCTCCGGATCGATGACCGCGCCCTTCCACAGCACGTTGTCGACCAGGATGACGCCGCCAGCGCGGATCATTGGCAGCAGGGCTTCGAAATAGGCGATGTAGGCCGTCTTGTCGGCGTCGATGAACGCGAGATCGAAGCTCGGCTCGTGGGCGAGATCGGCGAGCGTTTCGATCGCGGGGGCGATGCGCAGATCGATCTTGTGGGCGACTCCGGCTCTCTCCCAGTAGCGCCGGCCGACGTTCGTCCACTCTTCGCTCACGTCACAGCAAATGAGTTCGCCGTCATTGGGGAGCCCGCGCGCCAGGCAGAGCGCCGAGTAACCCGTGAATGTGCCGATTTCGATCGCGCGCCGGGCGCCGAGCATCCGCGCGAGGAGCGTCATGAAGGCGCCCTGCTCCGGTGCGATCTGCATGATCGCGATGTTCCCGAGCGCGTGGGTCTCGTCGATCAACTCGCATTCGATCTCGTCCGGGGGCGTTCCGTGTGCGACGAGGTACGCGTGCAGCGCGGCCGTCAGCTGAACGGCTTTCGGTGCTTCGCTCAAGGGGATTTTCTCTGATCAACTGGTTTTCGCATTGCTTTCTGCCTTCATCTGCAGCTGCATTGCGAGCGCCTTTTCATCCTCGGCTGCCTGAATCATGCCCTTGGCCTGATAGAGAATGGACAAGTTGGTGTGGCTCAGGGGGTCATCGGATTCGAGTTCGACGATCTTCAAGCCGGCTTCGATCGCGCCATCGAGATCGCCCTTGCGCTTCAACGTCATCGACAAACCGTTCCATGCAATGGCCAGGTCGGGCTCTGCTTCCACAGCGCGTCGGTAGCAATCGATGGCTTCGTCGATGCGATCCTCGGCGAAGTGCTTGAAACCTTCTCGGTAGAGTACGCGGGCGTCGGACATGCTCGAATCCTGATTCATGTGTCTGGCTTCAGCGTTGATCTAGCCTCTTTTCGGCTTGTCGCAGGAAGGAGTGGATCTCGTGACCTGTCTGGATGTCACCTGCTGCCTCGGCGAGTCCAATCGCGCGCGCAAAAATCTCGGCGGCCAGTGTCGGGTTGTCTGAATCGAGCAGCGACCGACCCAGGTCGCGGTGAGCCGCGGTGTCTTCGGGTTCGAGTTCGACGGCGCGTTGCAGAGGCTCGACGGCTTCCGCGGGCCTGCCCATTTGCATGAGGGTGCGCCCCAGCCCCAACCAGCTGCGCTGGTCGCACGGATCGCTCTCGAGAAGCGCGCGGAATCGGGCCACCTGGCTTAGGAGGATGTCTGGGTCGCTGTGAGGCAATTGGGGAAGGTTACCGAAGTCCCATCGGCGCGGCCCGCCAAGTGTTGGATTGTTTATCCGGCTGGTGAATTCTTCGTCTGGCGGCGTCGACTTGCTTGGCCATTCGGTCAAAGGAGATTAGGATCCTGCCGGATCTCATGAAGAAACCACCACGGCGTGAGACAGCCCTCCCCGCCCCTTCGATCTTTTTTTAGAGGTCTTCGCAATGCGCAAATTTCGAATGCTGATCATCGTAGCGGCCGTCGGCCTCGTCGTGGCGTGGCTTCTGATGGGTGGCAGGGGCCCGTCGATCGAGGACGGCAGCATCCTGGTGCTCCCGATCGAGGGGCGTTACGTCGAGTCGCAGGATCCTTCGCTGCTGGCGCGACTTCTGACGGATGCGGGGATGTCGTTTGCGGCGCTGCTTTCGGAAATGAAGAAAGCGGAGCGCGATGACCGCATTTCAACGGTGGTTTTGCGGGTTCGGAATCTCGACATCGGCTGGGGGCAGGCCCAGGAGTTGCGCGGTGCGATTCGAAGGCTCGAAGAAGCGGGTCGCCACCCGGTCGCGTATCTCGAAGTCGCCGGGTTTGGCGCCAATCTCGAGTACTACGTGGCGAGCGCGGCAGGGAAAGTCGAGATTGCTCCTGCCGGTTTCGGCGGCATCGTCGGTCTCGCGGGGGAGTATTTCTTTCTCGGTCAGATGTGGAAGAAATTCGGGATCGAATTCGATGTCGCGCGCGCTGGCCGCTACAAGAGCGCCGTCGAGACCTTGACGGGTGACGAGATGTCGGACGCCTATCGCGAGGTCGCGAACTCGTTGCTCGACTCCATCAACCACCAGTTCATTTCGGGGATTGCGGAAAGTCGGGGCCTGACTCCCTCGACGGTGCGAGCCGTCATCGACATCGCACCGATGACGCCCCGCGACATGCTCAAGCACGGTCTCGTCGATCAGATCGCGTTCTTCGATGATCTGCTCGAATCGTTCGACGGGCCGGTCGTAGAGGCGATCGACTACGCGCAGGTCGATCCCGCGAGCCTGGGATTCGAACCCGTCGCCCAGTTCGCGCTGGTCTACGGAAGCGGCAACGTCGTGGTCGGCGATGGGAGATCGACCTCCAGGGGAAACCCGGTGATGGCATCGGACAGCGTGGCGGACGCGCTCGAAGCGGCGGCGGACGATCCTGCAATCGACGCGATCATCTTCCGGATCGACAGCCCGGGTGGATCGGTGCTCGCAGCGGACATCATCTGGAGAGCCGTCGAGGTCGCAAAGCAGAGTAAGAAGCCGCTGATTGCCTCGTTTTCGAACGTCGCGGCATCGGGCGGCTACTACGTCGCCGCCGGTGCGGACGCGATCCTCGCTCCGCCTGCCAGCGTGACGGGTTCGATCGGCGTCTTTGCGCTCAGGCCGGTATTGAAGGGGCTTCTCGACAAGCTCGACATCAACGTAGAAACGATGACGCGAGGCGCGCACGCGGGTATCCAGATTTCCTCGGAGCCGCTATCGCCCGAGACCGCTGCGATTCTGGATCGCGAGGTCGAAGCGATCTATCGGCTCTTCATCGAACGGGTCGCGGCGGGGCGCAAACTCGACTTGCAGCAGGTCGACGGGGTCGCCCAGGGGCGCGTCTGGACGGGAGAACAGGCATTCGAGCGCGGCCTGATCGACGAGCTCGGTGGTCTGAGTCAGGCGGTCGCACGCGCCAAGCGGGCGCTGGGCCTCGATGTGGATGCGGACGTCGCGCTGGTTCCCTACCCCGAGGCGGGTTCGCTCGCCGATCAGCTGACCGATACGCTGAGGCGGGTATCCCTCGAAGCCATACCGGCTTCGTCGCTGAAGGGCCTCGCCGAGCGCATGCAGACCTGGTTCGAGGCGGCTCCGGTAGAAGCGCCGGCACTGGTTCCACCGTTTGCGTTCGACATCCGGTAGCGTCGAACTGGAAAGGGAGATTCTGTCGTGCGACTCGAAAAGAGCTTTGAGGTCGATCGACCACCGGATTTCAGTTCCCGCATCGCGTCCCTGGACGAAACCCTGCTGAGTCTGTTCGCAGACGCAAAGACCGAGATCGTGGAGCGTGAAGGCAATCGGCGAACCACCCGAACGCACTACAGCGCACTCGGCAGGGAAGGGGTCGCGACGTTTCACTTCCACTCGCTTCCCGACGGTCGCATTTCGTTCGAGAAGGTTTGCGACGGCAACGTGTGGCAGGAACTCTCGGGCACGGTCCTGTTCAAGAAGCGAGGTGCTGGAACGGAGGTGACGCTGAAGATGCTTGGACGGACGAAAGCGCTCGTTCCAGAGTTTGCGATTCGCTCGCCGATGCGAGACCAGATCGAGCAGATGGCGTCGGCGCTGCGAGCGTGCATCGAGGCGGCCGAGGCCCCCGATTCCGACTAGCGGCCTGTAGCCGTTCGCTGATTGAACACAGGGTTCCAATGGCCACTTTGATTGCCGAAGATGGTGTCGCTCTCTACGCGGAATCCCACGGTGCCGGCATCCCCGTGATCCTGTCGAACGGGTTGTGCACCACCTGCGAGAATTTTCGCCCGCAGGTCGAAGCTTTCGTCGATGCCGGCGCCCAGCTGATCCTCTGGGATTATCGAGGGCATGGTCGATCCGAATCCCCCGACGATCCCGCCGCCTACCGATTCGATCGCGTCCTGGGCGATCTCGGTCGCGTGCTCGATTGGGCGGCGCCCGGACGGCGGGCCGTGGTGGGAGGCGTTTCGTTCGGGGGGTTGGCGTCGTTGCACTTTGCGCACCAGAGCCCCGAGCGGGTGCGCGGCCTGATCCTGATCGCAACCGGGCCGGGTTTCAAGAATCCCGAGGCCGCAGCGCGTTGGTCGGAAATGACCGAGAGGTCGGCGTCGCTGATCGAAAGCGAAGGCTCTGCCGCCTTCGCGGAGAGTGCAGCCGCCCCGAGCTTGATCGGTCTGCGTCCGGATCTACCCGCCGCCCAGGCCGCGATCCGCGCGATCGCACTTCAGGATCCGGTGGGTCTCGTGCATTTCCAGCGCCAGATTGCCGCCCAGGTGCCACCGATCATCGATGAGCTTTCCGAGATCGATTGCCCGGCGCTGGTCGCCGTGGGAGAAAAGGACGACGCCTTCCTGCGCGCCGCGGATCTGATGGCGGCCCGTTTGCCTCGGGTGGAGCGCGAGACGATTCCGGAAGCCGGTCACATGGCCAACATCGACGAGAGCGCGGCCTTCAACGCGATCGCACGGCGGTTTCTCGGGAAGATCGCCGCCGAAACTCCCGAGTAGATCCATCAGCCGCTCGCGCTGCGGGCGGCCATCTTCTGGAGTGTCTTCAAGCCGCCCGGGATGTGAAACGCGCGCAGCCCTTCTTTGCGCATGAACTCGGCGAGATGTGCACTCTTGAGTCCGATCTCGCAGTAGAGCACGTAGGTCTGGTTGCGGTCGAAGTTCGCATAGGCCTTGAGGGCGTGGCCGAAATCCAGCCGCAACGCATCGGGCCAATGCCAGTTCTGGTATTCCGGTTTCGTGCGTAGATCGATCACGGTGGCGCCAGCCGGAATGCGATCGACTTCGAGGTCGGGAATTCCCAGCGTCTCCACATCGAGTTCGCGCAGCTTGAAGATGTTTCGCGCTGCGACCGCGGCCTCGACGATCGACAGGTCGATCTTGGCTTCCTCTGCTTCGACGGCCTCGAGGGTCGCCGCGGTCGCGGGGCGGGTTGGCACCATCGCGCAGTATTCACCGACGATCTTGGACAGATCGTAGGTGTCGATCAGGCGAGCGGTGTCGATGATCTCTTCTTTGTTGGCGCCGACCAGCGGACGCAGGATCGTTTCGTTCGTAGCCCGCGAGATCACTGCGAGGTTGGGCAGCGTCTGGGAAGACACCTGACCCACCGCCTCTCCCGTGATGATCGCCGACGCGCGGCGCTCGCGAACCAGGATCTCCGCCGCGCGCACCATCAAACGCTTCAAGAGCACCTGCCAATAGCGCGCCTGCGTTCGCGCTCGAAGTTCGTCCGTCAGGGCTGCAAAGTCGATCGCGTGAAGGCGCGGCTGGTCGCCGTAGGACCAGCGATCGGCGAGCACCTTGGCGACCCGAAGAACGCCCAGCTGGTGGGTTTCGCCGCCGAGATTGCAAAACGCGTAATCGATCCGGACGCCGCGCCTCAACAACTGCCAGGCCGCGACCGCGGAGTCGAAGCCGCCCGACATCAACGCGATGGCGCGCCCGCTCGCTCCGATCGGAAGGCCCCCGTGGCACGCAATGCGCTCGGGGAAGAAGTAGGCGTCGTCCCCGATGAGTTCGATCGAGACCGTGACTTCCGGGTTGCTCAGGTCGACTCCCGCCGAACGGGAGAGCAGGCGGGTTCCCAATTCGCGTTCGATTTCCGACGGCAGCAGCGCGATCTTCGAGCGCTCTCCGACCCTTCGTGCCCGGACCGCAAAGCGCTTGCCGGCCACGCGGTTTCCGAACCATTCTTCGCCGGCGTCGACGAGTCGTTCGATGCTGTCCGCGGGGCAACGCTCGACCAGCGAGATCGACTGGAAGCCGAAGATCCGGGTCAGGACCGATGCGGAGGCCGCGTCGGGCAGCTCGACGAAGATCCGGTTGTGGGTGTCGCGGATGCGGGGCTCGAGATTCTCTGCGAGGAGGGCGTTGCGCAGATTCGCGAGCAGCCGTTGGACGAATTGAGAACGGGTTGCGCGCGCCTTGGTTCCGATTTCTCCCGAAAAGCGGAGCAGGGCGAGTTGGGGGGTCGGGGGATCCGCCACGACCGTCTAGCCGTTGCAAAAGCGGTAGAGGAAGCCGCCAATCAGGAGCAGAATCCAAATGGCGATCTTGGGTACGACGGATGCAACCGAAGGAGGGGTCTCTTCCAGATCCTCGCCCGCTTCGCTGACATCCACCCCGATGAGGGCCGCCAGTGCCGCCCGCCGGGGGTCCTGCTCGCCGCGGGAAAGTGATCCGCCGCAGTGAATGCAGCGCCGGCTGCCCACCGGAGCGGTGACATTACACTTGTAACAGTAGACCTCGTAGGGATTCTGGGGGCCGGGGGTGCGCATCGATGCGATGGTATCGAATCCACCCCTGAATTCCGGCGCGCTCGACCGATCCGCGGGGCGCCTTCTGGACGGTCCGTGACCGGGCCGCCCGGGCCCTCTTCAGGGCGTAAAGGGCACCCGCCAGAATGCCGATTGACGCCTCGAGATGCGAGACACCTCGTTGCTACAGCTCGCCGCCAATGGACATCAGGGGCGCTATCGGGTGCGCCTGCTCGAGAATCCGCAGCTCCGCGAGAGCGGAATCGCCCACGGTGATTCCGCCGATCCGGGCCTCGTCGAATGGCCCGCGATCCGCTGGGCGCTGGCCGCCGAGGTCGGGGAGCCCGAGGGCGTTCGAACCATCATCTTCGACCTGGTGGTGGATCGGGTTTCCGGGTCGGATGGCACCGCCTTCGAGGTACGCAGGCTCGACGCGGAACCCGGTGAGGACGCGATGAAGTGGGCCACGGCAATCGAACGGGCGCTCGCGCCCGAGCTCTCGGCCCCGTCGATCAAGAGCCTCGCCGCCGAGGGCTCGCCGAGTCGCTGGTACCAGGACCTCGAAGAGTTCGAAGCCGCCGCCCTCGAATCACTCGACTCCTGACTCCTCGGGTCGAGTTCCCCGCATCCAGCGGACGAATTGCCACCCGCCGGTTGGATCGCACCGCCAAAAATTGCTACGCAGTCGTGTCCACTTCAAAACCGTCTGGTCGCCCGTCGACGAAGCCGGGTTCCGAGGAGAAAAACAAGTGAGTCGAAACCCGCGCTGCCGCGTTGCCGTCGTCGGCGCCACCGGCGTCGCCGGGCAGCAATTTCTCGTTTCTCTCGACCGAAATCCGTGGTTCGAGGTCGTCGCGCTCGCCGCCAGTGAGCGAAGCGCTGGCAAGCCCTATATCGATGCGATCACGAGTCCCGGCGGTCATGTGGGCTGGGCGTGCGAAGGAGAAGTACCGAAGGCGTTCGCCCAGGTGCCCGTGGTCGACGCTGTGGATCTGAATCTCGACGGAGTCGACCTGGTTTTCTCGGCCGTCGAAAGTGATGCGGCCCGAGCGCTGGAAGAAAAATTCGCCCCGCGCGTACCGGTGGTGTCGACTTCGTCGGCCTTCCGCTACGAAGACGACGTTCCGGTCATCGTGCCCGGCGTCAACCACGATCACGCGGGCATCATCAAGCGCCAGCAGAAAGAGCGAGGCTGGAAGGGCTTCGTGACGCCGATCCCCAACTGCACCACGACCGGCCTGGTGGTGGCGCTCGCGCCGTTGGCGAGAACCTTTGGGCTGCGCGGCGTCATCGTCACCTCGATGCAGGCGCTCTCGGGCGCGGGACGCAGCCCCGGAGTCAGCGCGATGGATGCCCTCGACAACATCATCCCCTACATCCCGAAGGAAGAGGAGAAGGTGCAGATCGAGGCCTCGAAGATTCTCGGGAGGCTCGAAGGAGACCAGATCGTTCCGCTCGACATTCCGGTTTCGGCAACCTGCACCCGAGTCAATGTTCGAGACGGCCATACCCTCTGCGTGAGCGCGAGCCTGGGTCGGCCAGCTGATCTGGACGAAGTCAAAGAGGCGCTGCGCAACTTTGGTCTGCAATTCGTGGACCTGGGGCTTCCCTCCACCCCCCCGGAGATCATTCGGGTGACCGAACAGCCGGACCGGCCGCAGCCGCGGATCGACCGCCTGGTCAACGACGGCATGACGACCGTAGTCGGTCGGATTCGCGCAGATTCGGTGCTGGAAAATGGGGTGAAGTGGATTCTCTTGTCCCACAACACCAAGCTGGGTGCCGCAAAGGGCGCCATTTCGGTCGCCGAGTATCTGCTTCACACGGGTCTGGTCTAGAAGTCGGCAGCGGGTTCCCCAGATCGCAATTGTGGCTCAGCCGATTCTCCAGTCTCATTAGAGGCTTGCGGGCGTCGAATTATTCTCCAAACTCCCCTTTGGGGGAGTATCAAGAGGTTGGGCCTCCAAGTCCTCCGGTGTGCCGAGTTTTTGAAAATGGCGATCGGAGGGTTTGTGCCCGAGTAGGCAACTCCAGCCCACACAGGCTGTATGGTGCGGGAGTTGCGCAAGAAGCTCAGAATCCTAAGGAGGGAGGCTATGAAGCGGCGATTTGGCGCGATCGTAATTGCGGTCGTGGCGATTGCGCTCGGGTCCGTGGGTTGCGCATCGAAACACGCGAAGAGTACGGACGATGCGATGGATCAGGGTGCTGGTACAGGAAGCGAGTTCGACGACGGTTCGCGCGGGCAGGAAACACCGGTCTCGACGTCGACCATCTCGGATCTCGAGACGATCTATTTCGATTTCGACAAGAGTACGATTACAAACGACAGTGCCGGACTGCTGCGCACCAACGCGACCATCATCAAGGAAAACGCGGCTTGGGGCCAGATCACCATCGAGGGCAACACCGACGAACGCGGTAGCGAGGAGTACAACCTCGCGCTCGGCGAGCGCCGCGCGATGGCGGTGAAGCGATATCTGGTTGACCTCGGCGTTCCCGATTCGCGCTTGCGAACCGTGAGCTTTGGCGAGGCGAAGACTGCGGTTCCGGGTCACGACGAGTCTGCCTGGCGCTACAACCGGCGCACGGACTTCAGCAACTAGACGGACCTCCGGGTCCAGAGCCTCAAACATGCCGGCGGCGTGCCCTGAACGGGTGCGCTGCCGGCGTTCGTTTGGGCACTGAAAACGCGAAATGCCCCGCGGTGCGCAGCCGAGGACGGGTTATCGTCGGTGAAATGGCTGAGCTCACCGAATGGAACTCCGCTCTGCTCTCGCCTCTGCTCGTGGAGACGCGACCCGCGGAAGAACTCGAAATCGATCTCGA
>JAHEEJ010000285.1 GCA_024640705.1 Deltaproteobacteria bacterium | reverse complement strand
CGGCGAAAGCGCGCCGAAGAGCGCCAGGATGCCATCGCCAATGAATGTCGAGATGTAACCCCGGTGCATGGAGATGGCCTCGCTCATTCGATCGAAGTAACCGTTGAGAACGCCGACCAATACCGTGGGCTCGATCTGCTCGCTGAGCGCGGTGAAGCCGACGAGGTCGGCGAAGAGAACCGTGGCTTCCTTCTTTTCTCCGATGCCACCCATGCCGCTGGCGATCACGCGTTCGATGATCTCATCGGGCGCGAAGCGGCTGAACGCCAGCTGTAGGTTCTGGAGTTTGGCGGCCGCACTCTCCAGCCGCTGTTCGAGGCGCTGCGTTTCACGGCGACTGCGCTGGAGCCAAATCCACAAGGCGACCGCAAATCCCGCGATTGCGAGTGTGATTGCAAGCTGGGTCGCGCTGAATTCCATCAAGAGGCGCTGACGACCGCCCCGAGTCTGCAGATCATGTTTGCCATCGAAGTCACAGCGACGAGTTCGATGAATTCCTCGCGCGAGAGGGTTCGCATCGCATCGCGCCCGAGCTGTTGAACACGAGCGGGCTCGTACCAGACAGATTCGCGCGCGAAAGAGACGATCAGCTTCTCTTTGGGTTCGAGCGCGGGCGATGTCAGGTGCGCGAGAATCTCGTCTAGCTGCTCTCTCTGCAGCCCTTCTTCGAGCAGTGTCTTGGTCATCTCCTTCTCGGTGAGCGGGCAATCGAGTGCTCGGGCGACGACCGCCATGGCAAGCGCCTTGCTTCGCTGCGTGAGCAGTGTCGATGCCCACATTCCGTCGATCGCCTTGCGCAGCGATCGCGCGAACGGGAGGCCGTCGAGGCCGAGGACGACCTGGGAGAACATTCCCCCTCGTTCGTCGGGTTCGAGCGGCTGGAGTCGAGCCTGACTTTTGGATCGCGAGAGCCACAACGCGATCAGAGGTCGAAAGAATCGCACATACCAGCGATTGGGCAGTTCTTCCACCGCATAGGGTGGCAGTGCGAAGAATGTCGTCACGCGGTTGAAGAAGACGAACAGCCCCGCGATGCTGGCGATTTCCTTGATCTGCAGCTCGTCATATCCCGCCGCTCTGAGTTGTTCGAGATCGCGTTTTCCCGGGGAGGGGTTCGCGCGCGAGATGTGGCGCGCAAACTCGAGGGCCGCGCGCTCGCGCGCGTTGAATTCTTCCGTGAGCAGATGGTGTTCGAGCCGTGAGATGCGCCGTTCCGGCATTCCGAAAATCAGTAGCAATGCGCGGGTTTCGGCAAAGCAGAAGCGGCAGGAATTGTCCTGGCTGACGATCATACCAATCAGACCGATCAATTCGGGATCGATCGAAAGCTGTTTGCTGGCGTCTACGCTGAACGCGACCGTGGTGTCTTCGAGCCAGGAAGTGCCCGAGTAGTAGGCCATCGGTCCACCGGGTCTGCCGGTTGCGCGGCGAAAGCGGCGTTCGAATTTTGGATCGCGCCGGGGTTCGAGCAGGCAGCTACCCCACTCGATCTCACGCATCAATGACATCCGGCTGCCCTCCGTCAAGGCCGCTCGATTGTATCACCCGCCGCGAGGCCTCGATCGGCCGAGGATCCACGAGCGGGCTCGAAACCACTCCTAAAGACGATCGCGGTGTCATCCGATTGATCCCTGGGGGGCGCGCAGCACCGATCGACCGAGGGTCCCATAATCGAGAGACAGCGGAATGGCAGAAAGCGCCTACATCATTTCGAGCGTCGCCGGCTGTTTCTATCTGATCGCCTGTTATCGGCTCCTAAAGCTAAGTAGGCGTTCCGGACAACGCCCCGAATTCTGGCTCGGAATCTACTTCGGCGCTGCGGGCCAGTGGTACCTGCTCTACACCGCACCGTATTTCCTCGGACTGGACGCGCTGCCCCCACTGACCGAACAAGGAGTCGAGTGGACCTACGCCCTGGGCGTGATCCCCTATCTCCTCTTCATTCGAAGCACATTTCGCCCTGGATGCGGGTGGGCAACGGCTCTGGCTATCGCGTCGTCGCTGCTTTTGATCGGAGGGGCCGCTGCTGCCAGCCTGGGCGGTGGTTTCTCCAATTCGATCGACGATCTGGCGTACCTGATCGAATGGACGGGATACACGATACCCAGCATCTGGATGTGCGGTGAGGGCTTCGTGGCTCACTCGGCAGCCCAGAAACGCGTTCGCATGGGGCTCTGCGAGCCGGTCGTCGCCAACCGCTACCTGCTGTTCGCCTATTTCGGTGGCTGTCAGATCGCGGCCTGTGCAGCAGACCTGCTATGGGCGCTCGAAAACAGCCGCGAGAGCGCCTCGTCCGCATTCGCAAATGGGCTGCTCAGCGCGACCGAAATTGCTTCCGTTGCGGCTCTCTGGCTCGTTTTCTTCCCGCCCCTCGCCTACCGGCGTTGGATCAAACACCGCGCGGAGTTGCTCTCCGCTCCGGCCGAGAGGGGTTGAATCATGGCTGCTGCGTTCTTCGACATCGCGGCCGAACTACTCGGCGAAAGAACCGATATGGATCGACTCGCAGCCCGTGGCACGCTGCGCCTCGCGCTCAAGGAGGCGGGGTTGGACGTCCAAAATCTGACCGTCCCGCAACTCCGAGCCGTCTTCGAAAAATTGATGCCAAAGGAACTCGAAGCGCGCGGTGTCTCAGATGCGACCGCAACCTGCAAAGCCGTGATGGATGACATCGCGAGTGCCGCGAGCACGGTCGATCTAGAAGATTCGAACTCCCCGGACGAGATCTTCAAGCGTCTGGGCGGCAACTGAAGCGTCGACGGCGAAAGCGCCTCCATCACTTCGATCGCCGCAGGTGCATTCTCTCTGGTTGCGATCCATCGTTTGTTTCGCCTTCCGCTGCGAACTGCTGAGCGCTCTGCTCGCCATCCTAGTTGACCTCTTGCGGTTGTTCGATCAAGCGACGCGCATGCGCGACCGCGTCCGAGAAGTTCGCGAACAGGTGATCTTCTCCGATCCGCTCGAGTGCGCCGCTGCGCTCCAGCGCGATCAGGGGTTGGGCGTGGATGCCCGAGAGCAGCAGGCTGGTTCCGCGGTGCTGAAGGCGCGCTGCGACGTCTTCGAGCGCGTGGAGTCCCGTCGCATCCATCGCGAGCACGTGTCTCATCCGAAGGATCACCACCCGCGGCGCGGTCTGGCTGGCGAGCAGTGTCTCGGTGAACTTCCGGGCGGCACCGAAGCAGAACGAACCATTGATCTCGAAGACTTCGACGCTGTCGGGAACCTCTGGCGCGCTGTTCTCGCGCAGTTCGGCCGACTCGTAGCCCGCGATGTCCCGAATCGCCTTGATCTGGCTCACTTCCGTCATCCGGCGCATGAACAGCAGTGCCGCGAGCACGACACCCGTCTGGATCGCGACCGTGAGGTCGACGGCGACCGTCAACCCGAAGGTCGTGATCAGCACGAGCGCGTCGCTGCGGGGCCCGCGCAGCAGTCGCAGGAAGACGTGCCATTCGCTCATGTTGTAGGCGACGACCGTGAGGATGCCGGCCAAGGTCGCCATCGGAATCAGCGCCGTCCAGCTGCCGGCCACGACGAGAATCAGCAACAGCGTCGCGGCGTGGACGATGCCCGCAATCGGGGTGCGGCCGCCGTTGCGAACGTTGGTCGCCGTGCGCGCGATCGCGCCCGTGGCCGGAATCCCACCGAACAGCGGCGAGGCGAGATTGGCCAGGCCCTGTGCGAGCAACTCCGCGTTCGAACGGTGGCGGCCGCCGATCAGTCCGTCCGCGACGACGGCGCTCAGCAGCGATTCGATCGCCGCGAGCAGCGCGATCGCGAGCGCGGGAGAAAACAGCTGCGGAACCAGGCTCCAGTCGAACTCCAGCAGTCGAAACGCGGGCAGCGACTTCGGGACACCGCCGAAGCGGCTCTGGATCGTATCGACGTCGAAACCGAAGCCGTGGGCGATCAGCGTCGTGGCGATCAGCGCGACCAGCGGCCCCGGGATCCGGCTCTCGACCCGCGGCCAGAGCTGGATGATCGCGATGGTCGCCGCGAAGATCAGCGCGGCCGGGGGGCTCGCGGTGCCGAGGTGCTTCGCGTAGTCCACCCCCTTGTCGAACAGCGCAGCCGGCGCGGCGCTGACGTCGAGGCCGAGAGCGTCGCCGATCTGCCCGAACGCGATGATCAGCGCGATGCCGGTCGTGAAACCGACGATGACCGGATAGGGGATGAAGCGGATCACGTCGCCGAGCCGCGCGGCGGCCATGATCACCAGAAAACAGCCCGCCATGAAGGTCGCTACCGCGAGTCCCGGGTAGCCGAACTCCGCGACCACGCCCGCGACGAGCACCACGAACGCGCCGGTCGGCCCGCCAATCTGCACGCGGCTTCCGCCGAACACGGAGATCACCAGACCCGCGATGATCGCGGTGTAGATGCCCTGTTCGGGGCGCACCCCGGAGGCAATCGCAAACGCGATCGCGAGCGGAAGTGCGACGACACCGACCACGACACCCGCGAGCGCATCGCGACCGAAATCGCGTGCCGAGTATCCCTCGCGGAGCGTCGTGAGAAGCTTGGGTTCGAGCTCAGGTGACAGGAAGCGCATTGCAACTCACCTGGCTGTTACCGCCCAGCGGACGAAGCGCCCAGCGGGTGGGGCGACCTGCCGCCGGACACCGGGCGCAACCCGGACAACATGCCGGACCCGTTGGTTTCGCGCTATCGCCGGCCTGTTCGAGGCGCTCCGAGGACGGCCAAAGACGACTGGATCCCCGGCCGGGGGCGGTGGGGTGCGGACCTAGGCGGTGAGTAGCTCGGCCGCCGGGGCCTCGAAGCCGGCCTCGCGATGCGCGCCGTCACAAAACGGTTTGTTGGCGGACTGCCCGCAGCGACACAGCACGATCGGGCCGGTCTTCTGCTGGCTGGATCCTTCGACGTTGAGCGAAAACG
>JAHEEJ010000284.1 GCA_024640705.1 Deltaproteobacteria bacterium | reverse complement strand
CCATTCTCGTCCTTTCGATGCGAATTGATCGACTCCGGAACTATCGGCCGCAGAACAGGTTGAAGATCCTGCTGGGGTGGTTTGAACAGAAGTCACTCTTGACGTCGGCGGCCTTTTGAAACAGATTGCCAACCGCCTCGACTATATTCCCCGGGAAGTCGGCAAGGGCATCCCGGAGGAGATCGAACCTGGGCAGGTCGTTCTCGAGCACTCCGCAGAGTCTCGACAGCCGCTCCTGGCCCATGCCTCCATTTGGTCGGCTCTGCGAGAAGATCGACGCAAGGCCGAAGGTGTCGCACGTAAAGCCGTCAAATCCCGAGTCTGCCCCCGATGCGGCGAGCGAGGCCTCGCCCCCCCCTCCGAGCCCGAGGTCTGGAAGAGCATCGAAGATCTGTTCCGGATCGTTCATGATGCTGGCGACGCTGATTGGAATATCCAGTGAGGCCAGAAGCTCTCTGATGTTTCCGTCCCGAAAGACGTCCAGCCCGCCCCCGGGCCCAGGTGAGTCGCGTGTTCCCGACGGTGTCAGGCCGTTATCCATCACGTCCTGGAGCGCCGCTTCTGCCCTGTCGAAAGCGACCTCAACGTCGGGATCCACCTGGATGCCGGGCACGTGTCGCGCGACATAGTTGAGTAGCCGGTCGCCCCGTCGCTGGAACTTGCTCTTTTCAAATCCGACGGGAGATCGGTCGATGTCTTCCGCCAGTTGCAGAAGCTGATCTTGGTCTTCGGGGCTGAGGTGCACCGGAATCTCGATGCAGAAGTCCATGCTTCGTCCCATGCCGCCGGCTAGGCCCACCTTGACCTCGGTCGGAATGGGAACCGCACCGATCGGTATCGGCATGAACAACGGCGGCACAGGCGGCAGGACGATCGGCAGAAAGGCGGGAATGCTTGGCGCCGCTACTAGCTTGACCGAGCCGACGTTGGGCCAACCGACGCCCAGATCTACGTCGATCTTCAACTCGGCAGCGAGGTCAGCACCGAGCTCGATGCCGTTTCCTTGAGACGTGCAGAATGTTGCAGTGGTTGAGGGGGCATCCAGCTCCTCCTCGATCGCCATTTGTCTGTCCTCGACGGCCTGCAGTTGCGTTTCGATTCTCTCGAGCTGATCGATGATCAGGTTCAACTTGTCGGGGATTCCCTGATTGTCGGCGGTCGCGGCCCATGGCGAGATCAGAACCACGAGGCAGGCAACCAGGGTGGGAAGTATTCCGAACGAATTCATTGTGCATTTCTCCATTCAAGAGTCCCGGTCAGGCTTTCACCGGTGACTCGCTCTTCAGCTGAAATTGCCGTTCGTTTCACTGCGAATCTCAGCATGAGCCTCTGAGCGGAGCGAATGCAAGCCAAATTTGGCGCCGTCGCCGGGCTTTGACCGATTCAGCTGCCAAGAATAAAGCGCTCGGAGTCTTGATGACTGGTGTTTTCGATCGGCGACGCAGCAGACCCGCAACTACCGCTCGAGCCTTCGGGCAGCCGCGACGATCAGTGCACTATTCTTCGATGACCGGAATCTCCCGAGCCAGCTGGTAGCGCAAGACCGCTTCGATCTTGTTCTCGATCTGGTAGAAGCGTGCAACCTTTCGCCCCGGCAATACCTCGGAGAAGGGTGCGAGATACTTCCGGCGGACCTCGTTTCGTTCGTCCTCGATGGCGAGGTAATCCTTCACGATCTGGTGCGCCTTCTCGTCGCTCATCGTCGCGAAGTGCGTCGTGTAGTCCTCGATGAGAGCGAAGAAGCGCTCGCGCACGCTCGTGAGGTCGCTCTGGTAGCGGTCGTAGAGAGGCCAGAATGCCTTCGCTTCGGCGTCTTCGAGATCCAGGTTCACCGCGACAAAAGCCTTCCTGTTGGCTTGGAGTGTGCTGGTCAGGATCTCGAGGCTCGCCTCGTCGGCTTCTCCGGCCGCGGCCGACGTTGTCAGAATCATTCCGAACAGCAGCGAAAGAATCGGCGCCTTGTTTCGCATTCGCATGGTCGTTCTCCTACTTCGAGATGCGGGTGATTTTGGAACCCTGGATCCCGAGTCCGGCCATTAAGCCCTTTTGATCAAAAATGAACGCATAGATCCCATCCCGCACCGTCGTTGTGGAGAGCGATTTGCCAACTCCCTCATCGACGACCACGATGCTCGGTCCGACCCCGATTTCGAATCCGCTGCTGTTCTCGAATTTCGCAAGAGATTCGTTGTCCATGAAGAGGAGTGCGTAGCCGAACGCCTGGATCCCCGCCTGCAAACCGTAGGAAGCGCCTACGGAGTTGTAGTAACCGGCGGTATTGCCCTGTTTGAACAACACACCATCACCGATCTGTCCGCCAAACAGAAAGCCCGCTTTGAGGATGTTCGGAAAGACGAGAGCGCCCTTTGCGGTGGAAGCGAGCTTCTTGGCCACCAGATTGCTCTCGCGGAGCTTCCCGAGTGCTACAGCGCCGTCGCGACTGAGCTCCGCGCCCGATTCCGCGAATCCGACTCGCGTTCCGCCAAGGACCATCGTCAGGACCGCGAGCGCCAACAGCCCGACCGTATGTGTCTTCTCACGTACTCCGCTTTCCCGCATGAAGCGTCTCCTCTCCCGAATGACACGCCGGCTGCTTTCCACCGGAGCCTTCGCCACGACAATGACGCAGATGTCCGCAGCTCGCTCGTCACAAGAAAAAATAGAGGGTCAGCGAGTGCAAGATTCCAAATCTAGCCGGACCCTCTTGTCATGGTCAGAGAATAGGAAATTCAAGCTGGGTTCTCGCGAGTTCTGACAAGGCTGATTTTGTTGAGTAGGCCTCAGACGCGCCCCGGCGGGCTCGGGAAAGCCGCGGCGGCCGCCATACGAGCCGGCTCGCGGCGGAGTGCGTTAGGCTCAGGGCTCACGTGCCTCCACCACGGAAGACCATGCCATGAGACTGCCGCTGATCGCTCTGCTGACCGTCGCCGCGCTCGCCGGCGCGACGCCAAATGTCGCCACGGCCGCCGAAGTCCCGGCCGACCGGATCTACCGGCACGGCGTCGTGTTCACCGCCGACAGCAATCATCCGTCGGCCTCGGCCATCGCGATCCGTGCCGGACGGATCGTCTTTGTCGGTGACGATGCAGATGTCGTGGCATTCGCGGGGCCCGAGACGACGACAGTCGATCTCGAGGGCAGGTTCGTGATGCCCGGTCTCGTCGACGGCCACATGCATCCCCTCGATGCGGGTCGCATGCTGCTGAAGTGCAGCCTCAACTACGATTCGCTGACGGTGCCGGAGTTTCAGCAGCGCGTGCAGGCCTGCATCGATGCCTCTGCGGCACAAGAACCGGACGAATGGCTCGAGATCGTCGACTGGTTCCAAGAGAGCATGCTGCCGGCCGGCACCCAGACGAACCGCACGATGCTCGATGCTCTGAAGACCAAGCGTCCGGTCCTGATCCGCTCGTCGTTCGGCCACACGACGCTTGCGAACACGCGTGCGCTCGCACTTGCAAAGCTCACCGCAACCACCCCCGACCCAGCGGGCGGCAAGATCTGGCGTGACGCCAATGGCGAGCCGACGGGCCTGCTGGAGGACGCGGCGCAGGATGTGTTCGACGAGCTACTACCGGCCCCCACGCCCGCTGCGGATCAAACCGCGGCGGCTGCGGCTCTCGACGCGATGCGTGCGCAGGGCATCACGAGCTTCCTCGATGCTGACGCTTCGGTGGGATCGATCGTCGCGTTCACGGCGCTGCAGAAAGGTGGCCGGCTTACCGCGCGCGGCCATTTCGCGCCGCTCATCGAGCCCGCGGACGCTGCCCATCCCGACGCTGCGGTTGCGCGCGTCAGCGCGCTCGTGACGCAGTACGACCAGGGCGCGGCAGGTGTGGCGCCCGGCATCACGGTACGCAACGCCAAGCTCTACATGGATGGCGTGATCTCAGCCCCTGCGCTCACCGGCAACATGGCCGAGCCCTACCGGATGAACGTCGGCAGCGCGGACGAGCCGAACTGGGTGGCGGGGACGGACCACGGGCCGGCGGTCTACTTCCCGGCCGCACCGCTCGCGGCGATCCTCACGGGGCTTGCGCGCGCGGGAATCGACCCGCACCTGCACTGCGACGGTGACGGTGCGGTGCATGCGGCGATCGATGGCTTCGAGGCGATGCGCGAGGCGGTGCCCGGCGCCGACATCCGACCGGCGATCGCCCATGCCGAAATCGTACTGCGCGCCGACTATCCGCGTCTGAAGGCAGTGGGTGCGATCCCGGTGCTGTCGTTCCAGTGGGGGAAGCCCGCCGGTGACACCTTGGGCGTGAGGAACTACTTCGGGCCGGAGCGCATGAAGCTCATCGAGCCTGCGGGCTTTCTCGCCGATGCCGGCGTGCGGATCGCGTTTGGCAGCGACTGGCCGGTCGACAAGCTCGATGAATGGTTCGCGATCAAGGTCGCGGTCACGCGCACCAACACGCCGGACTCACCGCCCGAGTACCACGGGAGGCTCGGTGCGGATCCCGGCCTCAGCCGGGAAGCGGCGCTGCGCGCAGCCACCATGGGATCGGCGTATCAGCTGCACGCCGATCAGTTGATTGGCTCCTTGGCGCCGGGCAAGGCCGCGGACCTGATCGTCCTCGACCGCAATGTGCTGACGGTGCCGGCCGAGGACATCGCGAAAACCCGCGTGCTCGAGACCGTGGTGGGTGGCAAGATCGTGTACACCGCAGATTGAGCGGGCGCGAGTACAGCACAGGTAGGACGAGCTGGCTTTTCGGCAAATCCGAGAAGTTCGGGCGCACTTGGCGCAGTTCGACCGGGTCAGGGGCGCAGGTTGCGTGGAATTTCGTAATGGGCGGGGCTCGAGTGCGCTGGTTGGATGTGATGTAGGGCGTCGGGCCTGATGGTGACGCGAGCGATGCTCTCGAGAGAAGGTCGCTCTAGCCCATCGGTCCTTCC
>JAHEEJ010000283.1:3444-4915 GCA_024640705.1 Deltaproteobacteria bacterium | reverse complement strand
CCTGGAAACCCGACGATCAAATCCGTGGTAATCGCGAGGTCCCGACGGCTCGCGCGCAACCTTTCGACCAGCTGTCGGTATTCGCCCGCGGTGTGCCTCCGCCTCATCCGCTCGAGAATCCGGCTGGACCCGCTTTGGAGCGGAAGGTGAATATGTGGGCAGAGCGCGCCGAGTTCGGCGTGTGCGCGGATGAGGTTGTCGTCGAAGAAGATCGGATGCGGGCTGATGTAGCGAAGCCGCGCGAGCCCCGGAATCTCCGCGATCCGACCCAGCAAGCCCGCAAAGGAATCCTGCGAACGCTCGGACGCCAGTTCCAACGCAGCACCGGCCGCGCGCCCCGCGCGCGCGTCGGCCCACCTTCGTTCGTGCCGGCCATACGCGTTCACCGTCTGACCGAGCAGCGTGATCTCTCGAACCCCCGAGGCGACCAGGTTCCTCGATTCGGCGACGATCTCGGCGCTATTGCGGCTGATTTCCCGCCCCCGCGTGGAAGGCACGATGCAGAAGCTGCAGAACATGTCGCAGCCCTCCATCACGGTGACGAAGGCCCGGCCGGCCGGGTCCCCCTCCAGCGATGGATGGCGTGACGGCAGATCGAAACGCTCCTGCGAGCGGCTTTCGTCGGTCTGCGAGTCGCGGACCCCGCGAAACGCCGCCGCCGCCATCTCGGGAACCCGGCGCAGGTTGTGGGTGCCGTAGACGAAATCCAGCTGTGGAAACCGCCGCAACAGCGCGTCGCCCTGCTGCTGTGCGACGCACCCCGCCACGCCGACGGCGCGCCCCCGGGCCAATGCCTTCCACTCGCGCAGCTTCCCCAGCTCGCTGTAGAGGCGGTGCTCCGCTTTGTCGCGAATCGAACAGGTGTTGAGGATCAGAAGATCCGCGTCGTCCATTCCGTTGGCCGACTCCCAGCCGTCGTGGAGCAGCAGGTTCGCGACCTTCTCCGAGTCGTGGACGTTCATCTGGCAGCCGTGGGTGCGGATCCAAAAGCGCCGGGGTGTGATCAAGGGGCCTCCGTATCCCGCGCGCTGCGCGGTGGCCGTCTTTGAAAGGAGCCCCTCGTCAGGAGAGCTCCAGCGCGAGAGCTGGCGTGAGGCTACCGGAACGGGCCCCCCCGGCCAAACCCTCCGGGCCGGCTCTCCAGGGATTCATCTTCAACATTCATAAGTTTCTCTAAATAATTGAAAAGTAAGCTAAATTCAGATCCATTCCAATGGAACTGGATCGAAACACAAATACGGTTTGACGAATCGCTTCGCGCGCCGCATAATGACCTTAGGCCAACTGACGGGAGAAGCTCCAGACAAGCCAGGCCAACGCTTTCAGTTAAGGAGCGGCGGTGGATTTGGCATTTCTGACCGAAATGTCCAACCTCTCACCCCCCATCATCCATCCACCGCCCTCCTACTTTCGAACTGCCCCGCCACATCCGGCGGGGCAGTTTTCGTTTGGGCGATCTTCGTTCGCGTTT
>JAHEEJ010000283.1:0-3344 GCA_024640705.1 Deltaproteobacteria bacterium | reverse complement strand
AGTCGGTCGATCAGGTTGGAGAGCTGGCGAAGATTCCGGCACTCCTCAGCCACATCCGCAAATGGCGCGTATCGATCCATCACACTGTCGCCAAACCCCCAGGCGTTCGGGTTCTCCGGATTCAGCCAGATGACATCCTTCGCCCTGCTCTGGATTTCGCGCAGGCACCAGGCCTTGGGGTCGTTGTAGTTGTTTCGGGCGTCGCCGAGAACCAGAACCGTCGTCTTCTTGTCGACGGCGGCGAGATGATTCTGCGCGAAAACATGGAAGGCGTTGCCGAAGTTGGAGCGGGTGTAGACGTTGACGACGCCACCCCCCTGGAGCGCCCGCTCGATCGACTCGTTGATGTCGGCGTCCTTGAACAGGTGGGTCACCTCGCCGAGTTCCGAGACGAAGATGAACGATCGAATCTTCGTGAAGGCCTCCTGAAGCGAATAACAGAACTGCAGCATGAATCGCGAGACATTTGCGACCGAAGAAGACACATCGCACAGGATCACGAGTTTCGGCCGGTCTTTCTTGCGGTGCTTCCAGACCATCTCGAACGGAATCCCGCCGTGTGACATGTTGCGCCGGAGTGTCTGGTGGAGATCCAGCTTCCCCCGCTTCATTCGCCTTCGCCGAATCGTGAGGATGTTCTTGATCTTCTGGGCGAGCCGCTCGACGACCTCTCTCATCTTCCTCACCTCCTCTTCGGTGAGGTGGTAGAAGCTCTTCTCGAGCAAGGTCTCCTGCCGGTACCTTTCCATGTAGTCGTGGTTGCGCTGTTGGATTTCACGCTCCGTGAAATTGCGGACGCTCTTGCGGATCGCATCCATCAGCCCATTGATCAAGCTGCCCATGGCTTCGGTCTCGTCGTCCGACATACCGGCTGCACGCAGCCGATCCATCAGTTCGCGCAGCTCTCCTTCTGCGCGCTCGGCGCCCATCCCCTCGAGCGTTCGACGACTGAAGAATCCGACCTGTAGGAAGTTCTCGATCCTGCCGACTCCCGCCTCCTCGGCGGCACTGCGAATCAGAGACTCGAGTTCGCCGAGGTCGCCCGCGAGCATTGCGCGGGCGAGATCCGAGAGCGCCTCGGGCGCACCCTCCATGCCCTGCATCAATTCGGCGATCTGCCGGAGCAGCGCCTCGTAGTCCATCCGCTCGGGCAAGCCGGCCGACGCCTGATCGAAGGATTCGCGCAAGCTGTCGTAGAAACCCGACCAGTAGAGACCGAAGAGTTCGTGGAAGGTCGCCACGTCTGCAGCCCGTTTGACCATGGTGGCGCCCAGGGCGTCTCGAAAGACCTCGCGATTGTCGATCGAAAGGACTTCCAGCGCTTGAAAGGCGTCGAGCGCTTCAGCGGTCGAGACCCGGACTCCGGCCCGCCGAAGGATGTTGGTGAATTCGAGGATGCGTCTTTGCACGGCTCGGCGTCACGCCTGGTGGGGGGCGTCTTTCCCGGCTCCCCTTGCGGGAGATTTCGCCGCTGCCGCGGCGTCTGGGTGCTGGCCATCGACTCGTTTCGCGAGAATCTTGTCGAGTTCGCTCTCGGCCTTTCGAACATCGCCCTCGTATTTGAGAATGACGTTGAGGGTCCTGGTGACGACGTCGCGGTCCAGCTCCTTGGCGTTGAGCGCCAGCAGCGCCCGCGCCCAGTCGAGGGTCTCGCTGATCGACGGCGTCTTCTTCAGGTCCAGCTCTCGCAGCGCCTGCATCATTCGCACCAGGTCTGCGCTGAGCTTCTTGCCCGCTTCGGGAACTCGGGCCTCTAGAATCCGGGTCTCGAGATCTGCGTTCGGGAAGTCGATGAACAGGTGAAGGCAACGGCGCTTGAGGGCATCGCTCATCTCGCGGCTGTTGTTCGAAGTCAAGAATACCAGTGGGCGCTGCGTGGCCCGGATCGTCCCGACCTCCGGCACCGTGACCTGAAAATCCGAGAGCACTTCGAGCAGGAACGCCTCGAATTCTGGATCCCCTTTGTCGACCTCATCGATGAGCAACAGCGTCGGCGCGTCGGCCGTGATCGCTTTCATCAGCGGACGCGGGACGAGGAAGTTCTCGGAGAAGAACACACTGTCCTCCTCGCCGACGCGTTCGGCCGCCTCGCGCACCGTCTTCGCGCCGCTCATGACATCCGAAAAGCGCTCCTTCAGGATCTGGGTGTAGAGCAACTGCTTCGAGTATTCCCACTCGTAGAGGGCCTTGGCTTCGTCGAGTCCCTCGTAACACTGCAGCCGGATGAGCTGGCTGCGGGTCGCGGCCGCGACCGCCTTCGCGAGTTCGGTCTTGCCGACGCCCGCCGGCCCCTCGATCAACACGGGCTTCTCGAGCCGCTGTGCGAGAAATACGACCGTCGCGATGTTGGCGTCGCAGATGTAGTTCAGATCTGCGAGTTCTTGCTGGACCGATTGGACGGAATCAAACAATCTGGCACCCAGTTTTCATCGGATCGGCTCCGAGCGGATCCGGCCCGATCCCAAACCCCTCGCGATCGATCAACTCATCAGATCTAGAACGTGCCCGAGCTTTTCCTTCTTGGTGCGAAGGTATTCGAGGTTCTTTTCGTTGGGGACGATCTCGAGCGGTACGCGCTCGACGATCGAGAGGCCGTAGCCCTCGATTCCAGCGCGCTTGCCCGGGTTGTTGGTGATCATGCGCATCTTGTGAACGCCGAGGTCGGAGAGGATCTGCGCCCCGACTCCGTAGTCGCGCAGATCTGCGGGAAACCCGAGGCGCTCGTTCGCCTCCACGGTGTCGAGTCCTTCACTGTCCTGAAGCCCGTACGCCCTGATCTTGTTCTTGAGTCCGATTCCGCGGCCTTCCTGGCGCATGTACAGCAGCACCCCGGCGCCTTCGGCTTCGATCATCTTGAGCGCGGCGTCGAGTTGTTCGCCGCAATCGCAGCGCAGCGATCCAAAGGCGTCACCCGTCAGGCATTCACTGTGAACCCGGACGAGAACCGCTTCGTTGGGATCAATCTCGCCCTTCACCAACGCAATGTGGTCAACGTGGTCGATCGCGTTTTCGTAGACGATCGCCCGAAACTCGCCCGCCGCGGAAATCGGCATGTTGGCTTCCGCGGCGCGCCAGACGAGCTTCTCCTTGCGCAATCGGTAATGGATCAGGTCGGCAATCGAGACGATCTTGATATCGTGCTCGCGGCCGAATTCGAGCAGGTCGCTCATGCGAGCCATCGAGCCGTCGTCGTTCATCACTTCGCAAATGACGCCGGCGGGTTTGAGGCCGGCAAGCCGGGCGAGGTCCATCGAGCCCTCGGTCTGACCCGCTCGTCGCAGGACGCCGCCCTCGCGGGCGCGCAGCGGAAAGACGTGCCCCGGTCGCGCGAGGTCGACGGGCTT
>JAHEEJ010000282.1 GCA_024640705.1 Deltaproteobacteria bacterium | reverse complement strand
AGCGCCTGCTTGTGGCGAAAGTAGGCAGCTTCTTGCGCAGTCGTATAGTTCGATACACCGAAGTTCAGGCACTCGAATGAACGCCCGATCTCGTTGGATACGATTGCGCTCAGCCGCGCGGGGATCGTCTCCTGATCACTCAATCCCGCTCCGAAGATGACGCTGTCTCCGATGCAGATGCCGCGGATCTCGGCCCTTGAGTCACTCGCTTTGCCATTGCGGCGCAGTGCATTCTCGTCGGTGGAAGCTTGCCAACCCGGATTGCCACGGCTGGCCGGAAAATCGACCCGGACATCGGGTACGTGTTCGAAAATGATGTCTTCGTTGTCCGAGAGTGCGAAGAGTTGCGCGTCCTGGCTCGCTCCGTCGGGAACGGGGTCAAATCGATTCGTGATTCGCAATGCGACCTCGACGACGGCCAGCGAGAACGCGATCGACATCGCGGCGATCAGAAGATTTGCAACGATTGCGACCCTTTTGCTCATCTAACCATTACTCGTCGGCGCGCTGGCTACAGCAGCCGGCTTCGCCTGCTGCGATCTGCGAGAAGACCGCGTCCAGCATCTGATTCGATTCGCGATCGAAGCAATCGTTCACGTCATAGCGCGGAATGCTCCAACGATCGCGGAGATCGCTTGGCTCGATGGCTCGCCGTTCCATTGTCAGGCCAGCCCGCAGGCCGAGTTCGCGCATGGCTCGATGCGTGTTCTCGTCGTGAAAGCCGTAGGGGTACGCAACGGTGAACTCGGTCTGTCCGATCAGATCTCGGAGAAAGGTCGCGCCGATCTCGATCTCCTGTTTCTGGGCTTCGAAATCGAGGCGCGGCAGGACGCGGTGCCGGTGGGTGTGGACGCCGAGTTCGAAGCCGCGGTCGATCAGGTGCTTCAACTCGTCGGCGCTCAAGTAGGTTTCTCGAACGGCCTCCGCCTCGCTGCCTTCGCCGAACGTTTTGGCGAAGAGTGCGTCGAGAATGGGAACGACCTGTGCGTAGGGAATCTGATAATTGAGGTCGAGCTTGAAACGCCGCACCGCTTCGTCATCGTAGCGATAGAAGCCGTAGCCTCCCGCAAAATCGAGCGACTCTCGCTCGATCTCGGTGCCAAACAGATGTTCGTAGCTGGCGTAGAAGGCGTCGCGGAAGGCGTCGATGCCGAGTTTCTTCATCAGGAATTCGATTTTCTGGATTTCGAGCAAACGGCCTTCGAGGTACGGCTGTGCGCAGACGAAGATGGACGCCGTCGCGCCGTGCTTTTCGAGCAGAGGCAGCGCCCATGTCGTCACATCTCGCGCGCCATCATCGAACGTGAGCATGACGCTCGAGTCCGGCAGCTCCCGGGTCGGGTCGACGAGCTGATCTGCGCGACAGAAGGGGAATCGTTTCGAGATTTGCGCGAGCTGCGCGTCGAAGCGCTCCGGGGTTTCGTGCGCGCGTAGCGCGAACTGGCTGGGCGCCGTCGTGCGTAGGAAGTGGTAGTTGATGGAGACTGCCCGTCGCAGGGGAGCGTTCACCCAATAACCTCCACGGGCGACTCGATCGAAGCCCGGTTGGAACCGATTTGCGCCGGCCTCGACACGCCGTCGCGCGTGCCGCGCACGAGAAATCGACGGGGTAGCGCCGGCCACCTAGGCTACCGTAGGCTCGAATGGGCAGCCAATTCGCTGGAGCTGCTGGTTTCGGGACGCGTCGGTGGCTGGAGGCCCAGCGCGTCGGCCCGCGAATGCACCGGCCGATCGCATCACTCGATACGCGGGGAACACGTCATGCCGAACTTGAACAAGTGGTCGAGAAAACGACTCGTGTTTCTCAGAAAGCTCATCCTGCGCAACAACGTCGCCCTGGCGAGCTATCCGCGCTCGGGCAATACCTGGCTGAGCAAACTGCTCGAGGCGCTTTCGGGCCAGCAAGCCGGCTCGATCTATCGCGACCAGGTATTTCCGCGCCCTGCGACGGGAATCGTCATCAAGACACACAAATGCGATGGACAGCGATTCAACCGCATCGTGCACCTGGTGCGAAACCCTTTCGACTCGATCTCGTCGCACTTCGACTACATGCAACGATACTTCCCCGAGAGAGCTCGGGATTGGGAGCATCATGTTGCGGCCCAGACCCAGGAGTGGAAACGGCATACCGCATACTGGATGCAGCAGACCAAGCCCCGCATCACGATCCGCTATGAAGACCTGACTGCAGAACCGCTCGTCGAACTCAAGAAGCTCGCGCAGTTTCTTCAGCTGGACGTCGACGAGGGAAAAATCGAGCAGGCGATCGAGGCCTGCAGGATCGACCGGCTGCGAGCTGCGAGCTCGAAGCGGGGTGAGGATGCCGCGGGTTTCTTCCGGAAGGGCGGGAGTGGCCACGGCTTCAGCCGGTACTCAGCCGATGAGATCGCCACCATCGCGGCTGAACTTGGCGAACTGATGGGGAAGTTCGGCTACAAGGTTCCGTCCAGGAGCTGATGATTTCGGGTGTCGAGCCGGACCGAGGTCTCTGACGCTCCGTCGGTTGGACCGTTTCGGTCCATACGGGCTATCTGCAGTCGATCTCGAAGAGGTGATCGCTTCGCCGGCGGATCTGGATTCGATCGAAGCGATCGAGTTCCCGCCCGAGCCGGCCGACCTTCTCGCGGAGTTCGTCGACCGTAATCTCCGGAAAGCGGTGGTCGTGGTACTCGATGCTGTTGCGGTGCCCCTCTCGCCGCATGTTGATCCGCTTCACGGCCGTGCGCAGCTTCGTGTGCGCTGAGCCAATCAGATAGGGGCCGATGCCCGAGCGCTGGGGTTGCTGCTTCGCATAGCCGAGCTCTTCGAGTACCCCGACGATCCGTTCCGACGCCAGGGGGCCATCGAGGGCCGTGATGTGGTTCTCGAGCCGCCGCCTCTTTCGTTCCAGGTCCTGGATCGAAGTGTTTCCGGCGAGGATCTCGCGCAGCGCGGAGACGAGTTCATCCACGCTCGAAACCCGCGTGCTGAGGGCGTTCGGAAGTTCGTCGTCGAAGTGGCCCATCTTCTGTGGCGCGAAGGCGAGGACCGGTCGATCGAGGATGAAACCCTCGACCGCAGTCGTGCAGCTGTTGTGGATCAGTGCATCGCAGGCGAGCAGCCACGGAATCACGTTTCCCTCGTTTGCGACTGCGACGTTCTTGAAATCTTTCGCAATCCGGTTCCAGGGGTCGTGGCTTTCGACCGGGTGCGGGCGGATCAAAATCGTGTGCTCGGGAAGAGACGCAGCCAGGGTCGGGATCATTTCCTTGAACGCTTCGAAGACTGCGGCGCGGTTGTCGATCAGCTGCGCCATGAATTCGTCGCTTACGTCTGCGCCCGTCTGATTGAACTTCGGAAGGAAGTGGTTGCTCCAGCCGAAATTGGTATTGATCAAGATGAAGTTCCCGAAGCGCTCGCGAATCGCCTCGATCTCGCCGCTGTAGTAACCCCGGAGTTCGCGTCGCATCACGTCGCCGCGTGGATTTCCGGTGATGTAGATCGGCGCGCCCGCGTGCCCCGGATACTCTCGAAACGCGCGCGCATCGTCGGGCCCCCAGGCGAGCAGGGCGGCCAACTTCTCGCTCGTCTTCGGAGACAGCCGCCGCTTCCAGTAGTGGGCATCCGGCATCCGCACGAGGCCCTCTTCGTCCCAGGCGACGATCTCGTGTCCGAGCTTGCGGAAGATGTCGAACATGCGCTCGCTGAGGGAGCGCATGCTCTTCGCGAGATAGACGCCCCGCGGCAGCGATGCAATCTCGAAGTGGATGAAGGTCCGGGACCCGAGGACGACCGGAAAACCGCGCTCGGCGGCGATGCACGAGAGCAACAGCTTCGCGTCCAATTCGCGGCATTGATTCTCGACGGGAATGATGAGCGTCGATGCTCGGCTCGTCATGGCGTGTGGCTGCCCTCGATTTGCAGATCGGTGTCTGGCGCGCTGTTCATATCTGATCCGTACCGTCCTGACACGTTTTCGGAACCCGGGTTGTGGAGCGCGTGTCCCCATGGGGAGCCCCGAGGCCGCCTGCGCCGCAGACAGTCTCTCGGCGCTTGGTTCGCAATGAGGCCCCTGCTAGGCTTTTCTGCCGTGATTCCGGCCCGAATCCGGATGATAGGAGATTCACGCCCACATGGAACTGAAGCGCGCCGAAGTATCCGACATGATTCAACAATGCTTGATTGCGCTGAACGCGGAGCGGGGCGCAGACGAGCAGATCGAGGTCGGAGAGGAAACGCCGCTGCTTGGAGGTGAATCCCAGCTCGACTCACTGGCGTTCGTCTCCCTCGTCGGCGATCTCGAGGAGCGGCTCCATCAGGCGACCGGCCAGGACATCGTGCTGGTCGGCGAACTCGACCCCGATGGGGACCACCCCTTTCGCAGCGTTTCGGCCCTGACCGATCGCATCGTCGAATTGGCGGCGAGCCTGACCGCGGAGTAGATGGACTCCCGAAAAGTCGCCTTGATTACCGGAGCGAGCCGGGGCATTGGTCGCGGACTCGTCGAGTGTTTTCTCTCGGACGGATTTCGCGTCGCGGGCTGTAGCCGCAGCGAGGCTCCCCCGATCGATGGCGACTACGAGCACACCTGCATCGACATCGCGGACGAAAAAGCCGTCCAGGGTTGGGTCAAGGGAGTGGCGCGCTCTCATCAGCGAATCGATGTGATCGTGAACAACGCGGGCGACCATGCCCAGATCCCAGCCGTGCTCACACCGGGCGAGACCCTCGAGAGGTTGATGCGCATCAATTACATGGGTTCGTTCATCGCGAGCCGGGAGGCTGCCAAGATCATGGTTCGCCAGAAGAGTGGGCGAATCATCAACATGGCTTCGATGGCGTGTGGCCTCCACTCGGAGGGCGCCTCGGCGTACGCCGCATCGAAAAGCGCCGTGATCGAGTATTCGAAGGTGCTCGCGAAGGAACTCGCGGAGAGC
>JAHEEJ010000281.1 GCA_024640705.1 Deltaproteobacteria bacterium | reverse complement strand
TAGCGGAGGCCATCGAGGCGTATTCGGTGGTCGCCGATCAGTTCATGCACGAGGGGTTCGACGCCCGGGCGGTTGCGGTCTTCAAGCAGATCCAGAATCTGCAACCCGATACGTTCTCATACCACGAGCCCCTGGCAGAGCTCTATCAGCGGATGGGCCTGACTGCAGAGGCCATTGGCAGCCTGGAAGCGGCAGCAGAATCCCATCGGGCGGCGGGTCAGAAGCAGGAGGCGTTAGGTCTGCTTCGAAAGATGGCGGCCATCGATCCGTCGAATACGACCAGTCGAATCAAGGTTGCCGACCTGCTCCAACAAGAAGGCATGAAAGAGGATGCCATCTCGGAATACGAAGCTGTCGTCGCCGAGCTGGAGCAGCAGGGTGACACCGAAGCGGCCGCCAAGTTATTCGAACGAATCCTGGAAATCGAGCCCGAAAGGGTCGAGACGCTCGCGCTGTACGCGCGAAACCTGATTTCCATTGGTTCAGCCCAACGGGCTGAATCACTCGCAAAGCGCGCTCTCGAACTCGATAAATCGCCTGAGCACTACGAGCTTCTGGCCGACGTCTATCGCATCCAGCAGCGCGACGAGGATCTCATTGCCCTGTATCGCGAGTTGGCAGAACTCTATCGCGAACGTGGAGACGAGGAGCGGACACGCGAGATTCTGCAGCGATACGTTCCCCTAGAGGGATTGGGCTCCACGGATACACCCAATGGTTACATCGATGAAAACGAGAACCTGGATGAAGACGCGGATCTGAATCAAGACGAGATTCTCGATGATCTGATCGTCGGGGATGAGACGACGCTGCTCGACGGTGACCTCTTGTCCGATTCGTCGCTGTTGGTGTCGGATGGCGATTCGGGACTGGGCATTCTGGGCCACGATGACGATTTCGATGACCTCGACACCGATGATCTGGATCTGATTTCTGATTCGAATGAGATGACGACCCTCCTGCCAGACGATGCGCCCGACGAGGGTCCGGCTTCGGGTGGCTCCAACGATGAGGCGGCGCCGATCGACGCCAGCCAACTGCTGGCGGAGGCGAGCGTCTATCTCCGCTACGGAAAGCGCGCCCAGGCCATCGCAAATCTCGAGAGCATCCTCGAGCGAGATTCCAACCATCGACTGGCACTCGAAAAGCTCGGCGAAGCCCTGGTGGAAAGCGACGATTCGGCGAAGGCCGTCGAGATGTGGAGCCGCGCAGCCAAATTGGCGGCCGAGTCGGGGGAGGGCGATGCGGCAGAGGTGCTCCGCAGTCGAATCGCAGCGCTCGATTCAGCTGCGGCCGAAGCGCTCGAGCTCGCGGTTGCACCCGAGCCCGAGCCGATCGGCGCATCCGATTCTGGTGAGCAGTGGGTCGAAGACGAACAGGCTGATGACGTCGCCGACGAATTGTCGATGTCGGATGTCCTGGTCTCGCGAACGCCTGAAAGCGGCCCCAAAGACGCCGGCGATTCAAATCTTCCCGAACTCGATCTGGCTGAAGTGTCGATCAGCGGCATGGACATCGAGATCGATATCGACGATGCGAGCTTTGCCCAGGATTCGACAGACGAGGACTCGCTGACGGGTTCCGAAGCAGAACCGGAAGCGCTTGACACGGCGCCGATGGTCGATGCCGACATGGACGAAATCAGCATCGATGATCTCCTGGTCCACCGCGATGCTGCGGAAAGTGGCGAGGTCGAAACCGACGAAGAAGTTGCGATTGATGAAACCGCCGAGAGTGGCGAAGGTGAAATCGACGACGACGCGCCTGCATTCGATGAGGAAGGCGCTGACGGCGAATCGCTTGCCGAGGACGAAGCCGGCGCGGGCGAGCCAAGCCCCGAGAAGATCGCCGAGGAACTCGAAGAGGCCGATTTCTACCTGGAACAGGGCCTGCTCGACGAGGCCGAGGCCGTTTATACGCGGATCCTGTCGATCGTTCCGAATCACCCACACGCCATGGTTCGACTCGGAGAGTTGGCGGCACAGCGTGGTGACACGAGCGGGGCGGAAGCGTCGACTAATGATTCTACTGCTGAAGCCCTCGATTCTGTCGCGAGCGTCTCGGATGCGGCCGACGAGGTCGGCGATTCCGATGAGTCCGATGAATCCGACGAGAGCGACATCGGAGCGGATCTTGCCGACTGGCAGGAAGATTCTCCCGCGGTGGCGGCAGAGGAAGCCAGCGAAGAACCGGAGGCGTTGGATCCGGGCGCTTCGGCGCCTGAGGAATCGATCCAATCCGCGGATCTGGATGTCGACGTAGATGTGGATGCGGACACGGGCGCAGTCGGCATCGAAACCCCAGATGAAGAAGAGGATGTCGCCGGAGAGGATCTCGTCGCTTCTGAAAGCGACCTGGCCTCCGATCTGGGCCTCGACGATCCCACAGATCCAGGTCTCGGACCGGAAGGCGATGAAGTCGAATCCGTGGAAGCGGGTGTGCAAGACGAGCCGGACGACCCGCCGAGCGTATCTGTCGAACCCGACGTATCCGAAGCGTCCGAAGAATCGGAAGAGCCCGAGGAATTGGACGAGCCCGAACCGGTGCAGGCCGCCGAACGTCCGCTCGAGGTTGCGCCCGAAACGCTGGTTTCCGACGACGGCGATCCTTTCGGTTTCGACCTCGCTGCAGAGCTGAGCGAGTCCTTCGACCAGGACCCGGGCGCTTCCGGCTCTGGGGCCAAGGGTGCCGGAGGTCGCGGCGATACCTCCGAAGACGGTTTCGCTTCTGTGTTCGCCGAATTCAAGAAGGGAGTCAGCGAAACGCTGACCGAGGGGGATCACCAGGCTCATTACGACCTCGGCATTGCGTATCGCGAGATGGGTTTGTTGAGCGACGCGATCACGGAGCTGCGATTGGCGATGAGCGACCCGGAGCGTCGCGTCGGTTGCCTCCATCTGATGGGGATGTGCGCCAACGAGATGGGCGAGCCCGAGCAGGCGATCGGTCACCTCACGGAAGCACTGGCGTCGGACGGCATTTCGAACGACACCGTGCTCGCCCTCAAGCTGGATCTCGGTAGCTCGCATGAGGCAGTCGGCGATACCGCGTCTGCGCGCCGCGCATACGAAGAGATTCAGGCAATCGATCCAGACTTCGCCGACGTCGCTGCGCGCCTGGACGAACTTGCGAAGCCCGAAGAGGATGACTCCGAGGCAGACGCCGGCCAGGAAACGGAAGAATACGAGACCTTCGCGGAATTTCTCGGAGACCTCGATGATTCCGACGACGTCGACGCGGACGGAGAATCCGGATCGGACGGTGACGCCGAGGAAGCGCCGACCTGGGAAACATTCGACGACGTGGTCGCTGAAGTGGATGCCGAAGATAGAGCCGCTTCCGCCTCGGAGGACGCAGACACAGCCGCGCCCGCCGAACCCACAGAAGAGACAGAGCAAACCCCCAAGCGCAGAAAGAAGAAGATCTCTTTCGTCTGAGGTAGGTACACGTGGAACACCTGCACCATTTTCAACTCAGCGGCGATCCGTTTCGCAACGAGCCTCTGTTGAAGTCCTATTTCGAAAGCGAGCCCCACCAGGGCGCCTTGCAGCGCCTGGAGAGGGCCGTGCGCCAGGGGAAGGGGCTGTGCGTCCTGACTGGCGAGACGGGCTCCGGCAAGACCATGGTGGTGCGCCGACTGCTCGAGTGCCTCGAAGAAGAGGTGTTCGAGGCCAGCATGATGGTGGTGCTCGACGGTGCCGCGGATGCCAGCTGGATGCTGAAGCGTTTCGTCAAGCAGCTGGGTGTCGAAGAGCCCGCGCCCGAACGCGAGGGGATGATCGCGCAGATCTACGATCAACTCGCAATCGTTCGCGAAGACGGTCGTCAACCGGTACTGATCATCGACGATGCGCATGCGCTCGCCAAGCACGGGGCGCTGGCCGAAGTTTGCAGCCTGCTCAAGCTCGAGTACGAGGACCGGCGATTGCTGACGCTGGTGCTCGCGGGTCCTATAGAGCTCGACCAATCGATCAGCGCCGACGCTTCGCTCGCCCACCGAATCGACGTCCGCGTCGAACTCGCTTCGCTGAACCCCGAAGCCGCTGCCGGTTACCTTGCGCACCGCGTCAGCCAGGTGTCCGGAACCCCCGGCATCATCGACGCCGGAGCCGTCGCGGCACTGCACGAATTGGGGCGCGGATATCCGGGCCTGATGAATACGCTCGCCGACAACGCACTGTTCGAGGCATTCATCTGCGGCCGAAACCAGATGACCCGCGTCGACGTCGAGCGCGCCCACCGAGACCTCGGCTGGGCGGGGGTCGAGCCGAACACCGCGACCCCGACCGCGAGCGCGCCCACTGTTGAGGTACCGCAAGCGCCGCCGGTCGCCGCGGATCCCGTCCTGCAACAGACCCTGAACGAACTCGACCCCGAATTGGCCAAGATGTTCAAGGCCGCCCCGTCCGCAGTCGGATCACCCATGCCGACGACAGGCCCGCCGAAGATCGAAGAACCCGAGCCCGAAGACCTGCTGGTAGAACTGATCGAAGACTGACCAGGTCCCAACGCGCAGGCCCGCAGCGCCCCCACCGCCGCGCCGCGACCACGCCGTAGCTTCCGCCATCGCTCCGCAGTTGCCACACCTGGGCTGCCGTGTCAGTCTTGGGGCAAGCGCGAGTAGCTCAGTTGGTAGAGCATCAGCTTCCCAAGCTGAGGGTCGCGGGTTCGAATCCCGTCTCGCGCTCCACGAAACTTTTCGCCCTCGGTGACTTGTACCGGGGGCGTTGTTGTTTGTGGGATCGCTCTCGAAACCCGAAACCGGATCGAGCCGTTTTTTGCCGGGGTTCGCTTCTCGGAAGTCTGCGAGTGCGAGAATTTTTCGTCTCCAAGCATCGCGTGGGCATGCGCGCGCAGCATCAAACTTCAGTGGTCGAACGCCGTGCTTCTGGACTTTGCGCCTAACGGGATTCCTGGATCG
>JAHEEJ010000280.1 GCA_024640705.1 Deltaproteobacteria bacterium | reverse complement strand
TTGCTGGACAGCGATTCGAACGGATTGGCGGTGAAGTACAGCTCGGCGAAGGAAAACGGCTGTGACGGCTCGATCAACGCATGGCTGAAGAACGTCGCACTCTTGTAGTCGGGGAAGGTGATCGGCGCCAGGGAGATCACGGCAGCGGCGATCACCCAGACCACCAACAACAGCAACCCACCTCGCAGCGCGAGTCGCCGGGCCTCGTGCGCGCTCAACTGTCCGAATGCGATGATCAGCGCCGTGACCAGATAGGGCAGCACCATCATCTGCATCAACCGGATGTAGATATCGGCGATCGGCTGCAGTTCGGCAGCTGGCTCGCCGAGGAACAGGCCCGTGAGGATGCCGAAGCCAAGCCCGATCAGGATGCGGACGGCAAGATTCAGCTCGAGCCAGGTGGCGAACGGAGATCTCATGATTCCCTGGCCGCGGAATCGCGTGCGGAGAAGTCAGCCTTGGAACGCCCGCACCCCTGCATTCTCGGCCTCATCCAGTGATTCATCAGCAACTTGCCCGGTGGGTTGCGATTCGAGCGATTTCCGGCTGCTACCGGAACGCTCGGCTCGTCGCGAACGTTTTGCTTTGGATTCGACAGCGTGCGAATTATACTATCAAAGTCGGCTCGAGCCGTACTCTCGGGCCGGATTCCGATTCGCATCCGCTGGTCTCGCCTGGGCGAGTAGGCGTAGACAGAGCGGCAAGTGACGCGACCATGGTGATTATGGTGACCGTGGTGACGGTGGTGAGTGGACCGTGCAGAGTCAACAAAAAACGGGATTGCTGATTGTGATGAGACGCTCGACCGCGAAAACGCTCGCGAAATTTTGCGCAATTGCCGGGAGTGCACTGCTCGCCGCCTGCGGCGGCGCACTGCACCGGCTCGACCTCATGCCCGCGCCGGCCGCCTATGAGGAGGTGGAAAAGCCGTTTAGCGCGATGGACACGGCAGCATCCGAGTCCGACCCGGCCCAGCTCGAAATGCTCTACGCCACCAACCGGGCGCCGGTCGAGATCCCGGATGAGAAGGACCGCTTCTATTCAGGTGAGCGCGGCTATTTGCTGCGTGTCGGCACGGCACAAATCGCGTTCGGCGACGCGGCGATCTCGTGGGACGAAGCGCGCAAGATTTCGCTGCTCAAGCACAGACAGGGCTCGTTCCCGCTCCACGTCGAGGACGTGCAGGAGTACGGCATCCTGGGCAATAGCGTTTCGATCTTCACCCCACCGGAGGTCGCCGAGTCCGTGGACGAGCAGGCCTCCCGCGCTTTCGTGCGCGACGTCGAGGCCAGGCTCGCGCGATCGACCGTCAAGGACATCTTCATCTACGTGCACGGCTACAAGGTCAACTTCGAGAATCCACTGCTCGTCGCGTCCGAGTTGTGGCATTTCCTCGGCAACGAGGGGGCTTTCATTGCCTTCTCCTGGCCGTCTACACCCGCGCGGCTGGCGTACATGAAGGACATTGAAACTGCGCGCGTGTCGGCCTGGGGCTTGCGCAAGCTGATCGACTTCCTGGCCGACGAGACCAGCGCGTCGCGCATCCACATCGTCGGTTACAGCGCCGGAACCCGGGTCGTGATGACCGCGCTGTACGAGATTGCATTGATCTACCAGCGCAGTAGCGACGCAGAAATCCGCAGCGCGAGCAAGCTCGGCAACGTGATCCTGGTCGGTTCCGATGTCGACACGGGTCTGTTCGCCAGCTACCTGCTCGATGGTTTGCTGCGCGTGCAGGATCGCTTGACGTTGTACGCATCACCCGAGGACAAGGCGCTGCACCTGTCGCAGAAGATCTTTGCCCACCGGCGCATCGGCAAGGTGATGCCCGGGACGCTGGATCAACGCATGCGCGAGTTCGTTGCGGCTTCGCCGCGGTTGGCCCTGATCGACGTCGAGGACGCAGCGGACTTCGACGTTGGCAACGGTCATGCGTATTTCCGGCGCAGCCCATGGGTGAGCAGCGACATCCTCATGACCCTGCGCTACGGCCTGGCGCCCGAGGAACGCGGACTCGTGCGCAGCGACGGTTCTCCGATCTGGCGGTTCCCGAAGGATTACCTCGAGCATTTCGAGGCGGCGCTCGCGCGGGCAAACCCGACGCTGGCGGAGGGCGCGCGGGATGACCAGAAGACCACACCGTGAGTTCATTGGAGTCGACGAAAGCCAGCGCAACGGACGCTTCGCCGCCGTTCAATGACCAGAAACGATGGACCGCTGCGGCTGTAATTCCATCCGACAACCGCGCCCTCCGAAGCCGCGCGACAGTGGCTGCACTTGCGCTGCTCGGAGCGACCCTGTTGTCGGGATGCGTACTCTTGCCGCGCGCACTGCGTTTCGGGATGAGCACGAGCGATCCCTCGGCGTCGCCACAGGCCACGGTCGTCGAGGAGTTCCCCTCCGAGGCGATGGTTTCGGACGTGACCGGGGCGGAAACGGCCGGCCGCCGGATGACCGCGTCGCTGCTCCAGGGCGAGTTGCTGGCGTTCGCAGACCGTTATCTGGAGGCCATCGCGGAGGCGACCGACTGGGGTGCCGACCACACCGACGATGCGAAAGCGCGGGCCGCTTTTCGCCAGACCAAGATCGTCTACGTGACGGCAGTCGTGACGACCGTGACCGAGCCGGACCCGCTGCGCGTGCTGCGCGATCTGCTGGTGATGTTGCGCCTGGAGCGTTTGGTATGGGACGACGCGGAGATCAGCTGGTCCGGGCCCGAGAGCGACAGCCGCATGCGTCAAGCGCTCGGCAGGCTCGAAGCGCAGCTCGTCGGCCTGGCGCAGCGCGTATTCTCCGATGAGGAGATCGACCTCGTTCACGAATTGACCGCGCAGTGGCACGCGGCGAACCCCGAGCGGCGTTACGTCGCATTCGTGCGTTTCAACGACCTCGGCAACTCCGAGACACGTCGCCGCTTCGAGGAGCACGTGAGCCGGGGCGGACTGCTGGCGCCCGTCGCGGACGCATCACGAGAGCTCCACGAGGTACGCATGGTTGCCGAGCGCGCCATCTTCCTCGCCAATCACATGCCGATGCTCTCCGAGTGGCAGGCCGAGGGCTTCATCTACCACGCGTTGCGATTGCCCGAGACGCAACAACTGCTCGATGGCATCGATCGCTTTGTCGTGACCGCGGAGGGCATCGGGACACAGCTGGAGACGCTGCCCGAAAAGATCAGCCTCGAACGCGAGGCGGCGCTCGAGAACCTGGCCGGGTTGCTGCACAAACAGCTCACCGAGACACTCGAGGGACTGGCGCGCACCATTAGAGCGGAGCGCGAGAGCGCGTTTCAGGCCATCGACGCCTCGGCCGGTCAACTGCTGCCGCTGGCCGAGCAGTTCGCCGCCGCGGCGACCGGCATGCGCGAGACGATGACACTGGTCACGGCGATGCAGGGCGACACAACCGGAGAATCGAGCGAGTGGACGCCTGCCGAGGCAGAGAAAGTGGTCGAGCGCTTGGTCTTCCTGACGAGTCAGACTTCGGCACTCGTGCAATCGGTGCAGGAGTTGCTGAATACGGAGACGTCGGATGGCGGCCTCGCCCGCATCGACGAACTGCTCAAGGCGCACGAGACGCGTCTGTTCATTCACGCTGCGCTGCTGGTCGCTGTGATCGGGGTCGTGATCTGCATCGCGCTCGTCGTATGGCGGCGAACGCAGCCCGTCGGCGCACGGGAACGCTGACTCGTTTTTCCGCGGTGCGCGAGGGCGCTGTTTTTCGCTCGTCGAGCAGCGCAGGGTGTAGATCGGCGCGTAGTGAGAAGTAGATTCGGTGGAGGTGCTCCGTGAAGGGTGGGTCGATTCGTATCATTACCGTGTTGTTGGCGTTGGCGATGCCGCCAGCGGTGGTTCTCGCACAGGACGACGTTCCCGCTGCCCCCGAGGACGGGGGACCCCGGAACTGGGAAGTGGCAGGGCTTTCCGGCGAGTTGAATCTTCGCGAAGAGCCGTCGAAGGAGGCGAAGGCGCTCGCCTCGTTCGCGCCCGGCGCGATCCTCGACAATCTGGGATGTCGCCGCGCCGAGGGCCGCTTCTGGTGCGACGTCCAGCCGTTGGGAGGTGGTCCGCGCGGCTTCGTGGCGGCGGAGTTTCTGAAGCCGGCGGTTTCACCCGACGGGTCGGTCGCCAAGGGTCCAGATGATTCCGCGTCGCGTGCGGGTCAAGGTGACTTCGACGCCAAGGGGATGATCCCCTGCGCGCAGCAAGCCGGCCAGCCGATTGGACAGTGCGAGTTCGGCGTTTCACGCGCCGGCGGAGGCTATGCGACGGTCGTCGTCCAGAAGCCGGATGGCCGCAACCGCGCGATCTTCTTTCGCCGCGGCGTCCCGATCGGCGCCGACACGAGCCAGGCCGACGGCTACCCTGAATTCAGCGCGACGAAGGAGAGCGACCTCAACTTCATTCGTGTCGGTGAAGAACGCTATGAGATTCCAGACGCCGTCGTCCTCGGTGGTTAGACAGCAATGCGGGACATCCGAACTCCGATGAAGGAAATCCAGATGGCTCGCTTCCTTTCGGCGGTCGGATGTTTCGTCTCGACGGTTCTCATCCTCGCGTGCGGGGAAAGCAGTGATTCGTCGTCGGAAGCCGCGGAAGCAGGGGCGGGTGATCGCCTGGCCGGAACGGATTGGCGCCTCGTGGAGTTCCAATCGATGGACGACGCAACCGGCACGCTGCGCCCGGAAGATCCGTCGCTGTACACCATGCGTCTCAATGCCGATGGCACGGTTGCGATGCGTCTGAACTGCAACCGCGCCACGGGTACCTGGTCGGTCGACCCGACCGGGGATGCTTCGAGCGGTCGCTTTGCTTTCGGTCCCCTGGCGGCGACCCGCGCCATGTGCCCGCCGCCCAGTATGGACGAGCAAATCGTCGCGCAATCCGAATTCGTTCGCTCGTATTTGCTGCAGGAGAATCGA
>JAHEEJ010000279.1 GCA_024640705.1 Deltaproteobacteria bacterium | reverse complement strand
CTTCCTCGAAGTCGCCGTTCTGGACGAATTGCGCATCTCTACGCGCAGCCAGCAACGCGGCCTCGTTGACCAGATTCTGCAGATCGGCGCCGACGAACCCCGGTGTCCCGCGCGCAATCGAACGCAGATCCATCGAATCCTCCAACGGCACCCGGCGCGTGTGGATCTTCAGGATGGCCAGTCGCCCGCGCAGATCCGGTCTGGGCACGACGACGCGACGGTCGAAGCGACCCGGGCGCAGCAGCGCGGGGTCGAGCACGTCGGGCCGATTCGTGGCCGCGACCATGATCACGCCTTCGTTGCTCTCGAAGCCGTCCATCTCGACCAGCAGCTGGTTGAGGGTCTGCTCCCGCTCGTCGTGACCGCCACCGAGGCCCGCGCCGCGGTGCCGGCCCACGGCGTCGATTTCGTCGATGAAGATGATGCACGGCGCGTTCTTCTTGCCCTGCGCGAAAAGATCGCGCACCCGCGAAGCCCCGACCCCGACGAACATCTCGACGAAGTCCGAACCGGAAATCGAGAAGAACGGCACGCCCGCTTCACCCGCAACGGCTCGCGCGAGCAGCGTCTTGCCGGTACCCGGCGGTCCGACGAGCAGCACGCCCTTTGGAATTCGACCGCCGAGCCGGGTGAACTTCTTCGGCTCCTTGAGGAAGTTGATGATCTCCTCGAGCTCAGTCTTCGACTCTTCGATGCCCGCGACATCTTCGAACGTGACGCGGTTCTGGTTCTCGGTGAGCAGGCGCGCCTTCGACTTCCCGAAGCTCATCGCCTTGCCACCGCCCGACTGCATCTGGCGGATGAAGAACAGCCAGAGCCCGATGAAGAGCACGAGCGGGAACCACATGATCAGGATCTGGCGCCAGAAACTGCCCTCTTCCTTGGGCCGCGCCGCGATCTTGATGCTCTGCGAGTCGAGCCGAGCCAGCAGGTCGCTGTCGATCACCGGCGCAAACGTCGTAAATCCGCCGCCGTTGGCGAAATCGCCCGTGATGTTTCCGCCCTCTTCGATCTCGACGGACTCGATCTCGCCGTTTTCAATCTTGGCGAGAAATTCGCTGTAGGGAAGCGGCGGGTCCTCGGTCTGGGTCTCGCGCAGCATCGTGACGAGCAGCAGAATCATCACCAGGATGACGACCCAGAGAGCCATGTTCTTGTAAAGCTGTTGATTCACCCACACCCCCAAACCAGATCTTGGCTGTAAACGGATTTTCGGCCCTGACAGGACCGGTATGGGCCAGTCGTGTCTGCGCGTTTCGCGCAGCCGCAAACCCGTGCCTTCAATAGACTAGCACGAGCTATCGACACCCACCCCGCCCAGCTGGTTCGATCCGACCCGGTGATTCGGTCGGACCCAGCCGAAACCCTTTTCGGTCGCGTTCGAGTCGTGTGCCGCCCGGCAACTCGAGCCGCGCCCCGGAACGCGCCGTGCGGAGAAATCCGAGCATCCGCTCCAGATGTACGCGCGTCGCGTCCCGCTCTCCACCACATCGCCGCAGTCCCCAACGCGCAAGCCGGCGCGCGAGGGCTTCCGGAAGATCGTGCCAATCCTCTGCACGCGTCCTCAACCAGCAACCCTCGAGCGTAAATTTCAACGCCGCCTCTCGTTCGACCAGCGCGCCGATCCACTCCGAGTCTCGCCTCTGTGCTTCGGCCAGATTGCCTACGGCCATGAGCAACTGATCGTTGAAGTCCTCGGTCAGCCCCGGCAACCAGCGCAGCCGCAGTCGGTTGCGCGCGTAGGCGACGCTGCCGTTCGATCGGTCCTCGCGCCACGCAAAGCCTCGCTCCGCCGCGTAGGCCTCGATCTGCGCCCGGTTCACGCGCAACAGCGGCCGCACCACCACGCCGTCGGCCGAGCACTCGGGAATGCCGCCCAGACCGTCGGGACCCGATCCGCGAAACACGCGCAGCAGCACCGTCTCGGCCTGGTCGTTGGCGTTGTGGGCCGTGGCGATGTGCGCGCAGCCAGCCTCCACGGCCATCTCTCGCAGAGCCCGGTAGCGCAGGGTTCGCGCGGCTTCCTGAAGCGTGGGCCGCTCGCGGCTCGAGCGACCCACGCGCAGCGGCTCGGGCTCTGCGCGGCGGCTGAAGGCCGGGACTCCGAGCTGCTCCGCGAGTTCCATCACCGACGCTTGATCGGCTTCCGATTCATCATCTCGAAGGCCATGATTCACGTGTCCAATCGAAAGCTTGAGGCTCTTCTCTCCAGCGATTTCTAGGAGTGCATGGGCGAGCGCATTCGAATCGAGACCCCCCGAGACGGCCACCAGAACGCTCCGACCACCGAGGCCGAGCGCATCCACGGCCCGCTTCATTTCGCCGATCAACATGCGTCGAGCTTAGTACGCCAGGAGCCCCGGTGGGCCAGACGCCGCTCGAGACGGGCCCGGCCTGGATCCGCTGGCGACCAAACCGCTGGCGGGTCGCTGGCGGCTCGGGTAAGCACCGCGCGTGGAATCTCCGACCCACAACGTCGCCCGCTGGCTGGACCGACACGCCGATACCGCGGGCGACCGACGCGCGCTCGTCGACGCCGAGCGCGATCTCGACTACGCGACGCTCTGCGATCGAACCCGGCGCTGTGCGGCCGTATTGCGCGAGGCGGGCGTCGAGCGCGGCGACCGGGTCGCGATCCTGCTCGGCAACCGCAGCGCCTATGTCGAAGCCGTCTTTGCCACCGCCCGCCTCGGCGCCATTGCAGTCCCCGTGAACGCGCGCTTCACGCCACCGGAGATCCAACGCATCCTCGACGACTCCACACCGCGCATCCTCATCCACGAGAGCGGGCTTGCGAAGCAGGCCGAATCGGCGGCTGAACACAGCCAGCGGCCCCGGGTGCGTCGAATCGCGTGTGGTGGCGAAGACGATCCCTACGAGGCGGCGTTGGCGGCATCTCGGCCGCTATGCGATCTCGAGCCGGTCTCTCCCGAAGATCCGATGCTCTTGCTCTACACCTCGGGAACCACCGGCGTCCCCAAAGGCGCGCTGCTCCCGCATCGAAAGACGCTCTTCAACAGCCTCAACGCCCAGCTGTACTTCGAGTTGACCCGGAGCGATCGAACGCTCGTGCCGCTGCCCCTGTTCCACTCGTTCGGTTTGCTGATCCTCGCGCTTCCGACCCTCTACACAGGTGGCAGCGTTCACCTGATGCCGCGCTTCGATCCGGACGAGGTCTGGAAAATCGTCGACCGCGAGCAAATCACACTGCTCGGTGGCGTTCCGACGATGTTCCAAGCGCTTCTCGAAGCCCTGGGACGAGAACCCGCAACGCGCCTGCAGCGCGACTCGCTGAGGTTCATGTTCACCGCGGGAGCCGCGGTATCGGCGGAACTCGTGCTCGCATTCGAGAAGCGCAATCTCGTGTTGAAACAGGGCTACGGACAGACCGAGACCTCGATCCTCTGTTGCCTCGACGCCAGGGACGCCATCCGCAAAGCGGGTAGCGTCGGCCGACCCGTCTTTCACGTGGAGCTGCGCGTCATCGACCGCGAGACGCTTTCGGACCGGATCGGAGGGTGGCGCGATGTGGCGGTCGGCGAAACCGGCGAAATCGTGGCGCGCGGTCCGATCAGCTTCCTCGGTTACTGGAACCTCCCCGAGGCGACCGCAGAAACCCTGAGGAGCGACTGGGTGCGCACCGGCGATCTCGCGACCGTCGACGCGGAGGGGTTCATCACCCTCGTGGCGCGAGCGCGCGAGCTGTACATCTCGGGCGGTGAGAACGTCTATCCCGCCGAGATCGAGCACGCCTTCGCCGAACACCCGGCGATCCGGGAGGTTGCCGTCATTGGAATTCCGGACCCGAAGTGGGGCGAAACCGGGAGGGCCTACGTGGTGCCCGCCGAGGGCAGCACGATCGACACGAGGGCGTTGCTCGACTGGGCGAGCGAGCGGCTCGCGCGCTTCAAACTACCCAGCGAGTTCGTCGTCGTGGATTCCCTACCGCGCACCGCCAGCGGCAAGGTTCAGAAGCACCGTCTTCCAGCAATCAATTCGCGGTGAGCAAACGCAGCCGATTGCCGACGCGCTCCGCGTAATCCGCCATTTCGCCCACGTTGTCGATCAGCCGGTACCAGAACATGGCCGAGATCCCGAGTTCGTCCTCGATGCCGAACAGGAGCTTCTGAACGCGTCTTTCGAGTTCATCGGTATGGGTTTCCATCCGCGACAATTCCTCGATCATCTCGTCCACCCGCGCCACTTCGCGGCCGCGAAATCCCGTTTCCACCAGTTCATCCAGCTCGTTGATCACGCGCTCGGCCTGCTCGCAGGCCGACACGACGCGCCGCACGAGCTCGAGAAACGCCGCAGCCAGCTCTTTGGGGACGACCATTTCGCGCAGATCGGCGAGTTCGGCAATGTCCTGGGCGGTGTCGGCAATCGAATCCTGGTTATCGAGAATCTCGAGCATGTCCCGGCGCTCGACGGCCAGAAACATGCGCTTGGGAAGATTGCTGCGAATCGCGTTCTTGATCCGATCGGCCTCGTGCTCCAGGCGATCGATCTCCTGATGAAGCACCGCGATCGAAGCCTTGTCGCCGGCCACCATCGCCTCGAACAGCGGCAGGATCTGCCGCGCGCACTCGACAGCCGCCTTCATGTGCTCCTGCATCGGGCGAATGGGCGAGTGTCCGAAGAGATTGGCGATCAATGACATAACCCGTGCCCCCTAGGAAAGCAGCCCTTTGAAGAAGTAGAAGAAGAATATCGACAACAGCGCGGCGATGGGAAGCGTGGCGATCCACGACACCACGATCCCCCCCACCACCCGCAGATCGAGGGCGCCAATCCCACGGGCGAGCCCGACACCCAGCACGGAACCGACCAGGATATGGGTGGTCGACACGGGGATGCCGAGCCGAGAAGCCAGCACGATCGTCAGTGCAGCGGCCAGCTCCGCCGAGAAACCGCGGCTCGGCG
>JAHEEJ010000278.1 GCA_024640705.1 Deltaproteobacteria bacterium | reverse complement strand
CGAACTCCTCGACTTCCAGTGCGTGCCGCAACTGCGATTCCACCTGGATCCGGCGCATCGCACGCTCATTCATTTCCGCGGTAAAGAACTCGATCGAGTTTCCACCGCTGTTCTTGCTGCGGTACATCGCGATATCTGCATCCCGCAGGAGTCCGGCCTCATCTTCCGAATCGGCCGGGAATATCGAAATTCCGATACTCGCCGTCGTTACGATGTCCTGCCCCTGCACGTTCATCGGAACTGCCATTTCTTCGAGTATCCGCTTTGCAATGGCCTCTGCATCGACAGGATCGTGAAGTTTGGGAACGATGACGGCAAATTCATCGCCACCAACACGCGCAGCGGTGTCCACATCGCGGATGCTCTTTTTGATCCGCGTCGCGGTCGTTCGAAGTACATCATCGCCAGCGGCGTGACCAAGTGTGTCATTGACCTTCTTGAATCCATCGAGATCGATGAATATCAGCGCGACTCCCGTCTCGCCCTGACCGGCACGCAGTGTCTCCTGAGACAGCCGGTCGATGAACAACGCACGATTCGGAATGCCCGTCAGCAGATCGTATGTAGCCTGTCGAGCGATGACTTCTTCGGTATTTTTTCGCTCGGTCATGTCGTTGAAGACCGCAACGATCTGCTCGGTAGACGACTCGCGCCCGAGTGTTCGCCCAATCGAAGCCCATGTGGGGATCGGCGTTCCGTCTTTGTGTCGAATCCAGATTTCACCTTCCCACTTCCCAGACTGCTCGACCTCTGCCGCAATGCCCTGATAGAAATTGAAATCGTGGCGCCCGGAATTCAAAAGCTCCGCCTTCTCCCCGATCACATCATCCTGATGATGTCCGGTGATGGTGGAAAATGCCGAATTTACGTCCACGATGTTTCCGAAGGGATCCGCGATCACGATTGCCTCGTTGGCGGTCTCGAAGACCGCGGCAGCGCGACGCATTGCCTCCTGGGATCGATAGCGGTCCGTGACGTCACTAAGTGTTCCGTAGGCGCGGAGTGGTCGACCTTCGGCGCCCCTCTCGATGTTCCAGAGCACGTGGTGATGCTGCAGATCGCCGGTCTCGACGACCACGCGAGCTTCGATTCCCCTTGATTCCGAACTGTCTTCGATCAAAGCTCGAAAAGCTGTCTCCACGCGATCTCGGTCGTCCGGATGAATGCTCGATCGAATTTGCTCGTTGGTCGGTGGACCCGCATCGATCTGTCTGCCGAAGATCCGATAGAGTTCGTCAGACCACCACCAGCTTCCGCTCACCAGATCGACCTCCCAGCTTCCGACCTGGGCAACCTGCTGGGCTTCCTGGAGGCGCTCTTCACTGTGGCGCAATGCATCTTCGCTCTTTCGGCGATCATCGATATGCCTACCTAGCTGCTCGAGCATGTTTCCGAATTCGCGACTGAGTTCGCCGATTTCGTCGTTTCGCCCCATCGACACGTCTACTGCCAGGTCATTCGTACTGCGGATGGACCGCAGTTGGTCGGTCAGGACATTCAGCGGAGCAATGATCGTTCCGTGTAATGGCGCCATGATCAAGAACGCGAGGACAAACCCCTGGACCAGATACCACAGAAGGCTCAGCCGATTGATGTAGGCCGCCCGCTGGGTGATCTCGCGAGGGAGGCTTACGCGAAGAATGAGCGATGGCGCACCCGCGATATCAATCAAAGGTGTATAGACATCGAGACGCGCGTCATCGGAGTCTGCACTCGAGTGGAATGAAATCGTGCGATTTGCGGTCTCTATTTTGCGCGATGATTGCGGAACCGTTACGTCGGCAAGCGGCAGAACGGCGAGATCGATACTGGTGCGCTCGCCGAGCCGCGCGATGAACTCCGAGTCAAATCGCCTCCCCATGATGATCCGCCCGCGTGACGGCCCTTCGTCGACACTGGTGAGAATGTCGCGAGAGGCAATCAACATCGGGCCATCACTCGTCGACATCAGCCCAGCAATCGGATCGACCGTCGTGTCGCCAAGGAGAAGTGGATGCGATTCGTCCCATTGGTCCTGAGGTAATTCCGCAATTTCCAGCAGTTCTCCAGTTTGAATGTCCCGATTCGAACCCGAGAGCACTCTTCCCTTCGAGTCGATGACAATGACCCAGTTCAGCACGGTCGTTTTCAATGCACCCGGGCTGAGGTTCAGCCGGTAGAAGTCGGGATCACGCGATTCCACGTAGTCATAGGTCGCGTCCCAGCTCGCCGTATCGTGGGCGATGACGTCCAGGAACAGGGCTTCGCGCTGAATCGCCTCCAGCGCGCGCATCATGTTCTTCTCGACCTCTTGCTGTTCGAGGTCGGCAAACTCCGGAGCCACCACATTGCGATGGATCGAGTACGCGATCGCAACGTTCGCCAGCGCAAACAGGGCGACGATCAAGGCTGTCTTCTGCGCGAGCGTCAAGTGTGCAGCTCCCAACGGGCGAACCACGGCACAATCGGCCGGATTCGAACCGGATGCGTCGATTCAATTAATCGGCTGATTCGAGGCTCGACTTGCACACGAGCCGCCCAGAAGCGAGCTTTGCACGGGGCGAATTGCCGGACAGTTGCACATGAACTGCGTGCTCAGCAGGATTGCCAGGTAGTTGCACTCGAGTTGCGTACGCGAGTGGTTCGTGCAGGGACTTCGTTTGCCGGTGCGGGAGCGCCGTCGAGGCGCGATCAGGTGAGTTCGGACCGGAAAAAAGCGAGCAGCGCATCCCAGGAGTCAGCAGCGGCTACCGCGTCGTGCACGTCGAGACGCGCATCGTTCATGTAACCGCTGCGAATACCCGCGCGAACCTCGATACTCGCTTTCACGCCTGCACGCTCGAGACCCGACTTCAAACGGGTGACGCCAGACTCGGCGCCCGACTCATCTCCTCCCGCCAGAACAGCCAGAACGGGTGCCGCAACGCGTTCGAGTTCATCGACGACCTCGATGCGTGTTCCATACAGATCCACCACCGCTCCGACTCGACGGTGGCGACTGGAAAGAAAGAGGGCGAGAGAACCACCCAGACCAAAACCCAGCGCGCCGACTTTCGACCCCGCCGTCGCGTTCTGGTTGTAGAGTTCCGCAACGGCAGATTCGAGGTCGGTGTCGACGCCGTCGAGTTCGAATTCCTTCGAGAGTTGCGCAGCGGCAATTGAATTCTCCGCCGTGCGGCCACGAAACAAATCCGGCGCCAGGGCTACGAAACCCGCTCGGGCCAGCCGATCGCAAACGTCGCGAATGAATTCGGTCAATCCCCACTCGTCGTGGATGACGACGATCCCGCAACCAGCATCCGACGCCGGCTTCGCGAGATAACCCGACGCGACACCCCCGTCAGCGCCAGAGGCGACTCCCTCATACTCGATGTCGACGCCCTCTCGCCCGATCGCCATCATACGATCTCCTCCTCGTCAACGCCGCAGGATAGCTCAGCGGCGCCCAATCTCCCGCGGGCCGGTTACAATTCGAGGATGATCGAGTTTTCTGTGCCGAGCGCCGTCGTGCAGATCGGCCAGAAGTTGGCCAAGTCTGGACACGCGTCTTTCCTGGTTGGCCCCGGGCTGCGCGACCTTTTGACTGGCATTTCACCATCACACCATGAACTGTCGACGGACGCGCCGCTCCGTGAAATTCTGGATTGCTTCTCGAACGGAGTCTTGATCGAGAACCGACGCGTTTCCGTGATGGTCCCCAGTCAGTCCGGCCCCGTGGACGTGAGTCCATTTCGCGCGGGTGCGCAGATCGAGAATGACCTCGCCCACCGCGACTTCACGATCAACGCCATCGCCTATGACATCGAGGGCCGGAAATGGCTCGACCCACACGGCGGTCGAGCGGATCTCGAGCGTGGTCTGATTCGCGCGGTGCGAAGCGCGAAAGATCGCATCGACGAGGATCCGATCCGCGCACTTCGGGGGATTCGACTGGCTGCGACACGCGGCTGGGAGTTGGACTGGGAAGTCGAGAACACACTCTCGCGCGCCCAGCTGGCGCTCACCGAGATTCCGCGCGAGCCCGTTCGCCGCGAGTTGATTGCAATCCTGCTCTCGGCGGCTGCTTCCCAGGGCCTGGATCTGCTCGATCGCAGCGGCATCGCTTCGAAACTCGCGCCGGGCGTGGCGCCAGGCTCGGGCTCCGTGGTGGATCGATTGGCTTGCGACCTCGAGTTGCGCCTGGCCGGCTGGCTTCGCGGCACCCGTGCTCGAACGGTGCTGCAGCGCCTGCGGTTTTCTCGCCCTTCGATCGACCGCGTCGAGCTGCTGCTGCGATTCCACCACAGTGACGACCAGATCCACGCAATGACCCCAGCCGCCGTCGCGCGTTTTGCACGCCGCGTCGGGATCCACGACCTGGCCGGGCTGATTGCTCTCCGAGAAGCCGAGATCGAAACCGCGGGCGTCGAATCCGGGGCAGCGCGCAAGGCGCTGCAGGTCCTGCGGGAGTCGCTGGCATCTCTACGCGACAGCGAGCGGACCGCGAGCACACGCAGCCAGTTGACGCTCTCGGGTACCGACGTGATCGCGTGCCTCGGCTGCAAACCCGGCCCCCGGGTCGGGCGCGCAATCGGCTATCTCACCGAGCGCATCCGCCTGGACCCGGCTCTCAACTCTCCGGATGCGCTACGGCAACTTCTGCGCGATTGGGTCGACGAGGCCGACTGATCGGCGGGGCGGGCGAAACCGCCGAACCCGGGTCAGAGATCTCGGAGCCTCGATAGAATCTCATCCGACTCCGGGAAACGACCCGCGTCGTGCTTGGAGAAAATCATCTCGCCGTCGACAACGACGTCGAATATCCCCCCACCTCCGCAGATCAACTCGGACTCGACGCCGATCTCACCCTTGATCGTGGCTGCCAAACTGGTAGCCCGAGGCAGGTAGTTTCACTGTCCGCAATAGGTGATCGAGATCTTCACCATCCAATCCTCCCGTGGGAATCCGGGT
>JAHEEJ010000277.1 GCA_024640705.1 Deltaproteobacteria bacterium | reverse complement strand
TGACGGCGCCATAGAAGTCGCGCAGCGAGATCGCGTGGCTCAGCAACCAGCCGACGTAGAACACGCCGAAGAACGTGCCCGAAACGCTCGCCAACGCCTCCGTGATCGCCGCCTTGCCGAGTTGCCCGACCAGGACGACCAGCAGTGTGGCGGTCATCAGCAGATTCGCCTGGTAGTCGGTCCCCAGGTACTGGACCAGACAGAGCGCCGCTCCCGCCGACAGGCCGAAACCGAACAGCGGATGCGCGCCCTTGCCCTCGATCAATCGGTAGAACTCGCTCTGGCCGAGGAGCACCAACGCCATCACCAATCCCAGCAACCAGAGGCCGCCCTCGATGACCACGAAAATGGCGATCGGCACCAGGACCGCCGCCGTCACGAGTCGACCCGGCAGGTCGCTGTTGGATTGGCGCTTTTTACGCGCGGTTTTCGTCGCTGGGCGGGGCCGGACCGGCTGCTCTGTTTGCGTCGGATCGTTCACGGATTGGATCCGTTCACATCGCGGCCACTGTGACCAAAGCCACCCTCGCCGCGATCCGTCGATTCGAGCGCGTCGCACTCGGAAAACTCGGCCGCTGCCACGGGAGCGATCACGAGCTGCGCGATCCGATCGCCCCGACGCACCGAGTAGGACTTCTCGCCCGCGTTGAGCAGGATCACCCGCAATTCACCGCGATAATCCGAGTCGATGGTACCGGGGGCGTTCGGCAGCAGGATGCCATGCGAAAGTGCCAGGCCGCTGCGCGGCCGGATCTGCCCCTCGTAACCGGCTGGGATTGCGATCTGGTAGCCGGTCGGAACCAGCGCGCGGTCGCCGGGCGCCAACACCAGGTCCTGCTGAATGGCCGCACACAGATCGTATCCCGCAGAGCCCGAGGTCGCGCGCGCCGGCAAGGGGAGTCCCTCGGCGGCGGGCAACCTCGCGATCTCGATTCGAACCGGGGTAGAACCGGCGCCCATTGGCGCCTCCTACTCTTCTGCCGCCGCGTCCGCCAACGCCTCCTTGCGCGAAAGGCGAATCCGTCCGGTGGGATCGATGTCGATGCACTTCGCGAGGACTTCGTCGCCCTCGGTCAGCACGTCGGTGACCTTGTCGACCCGACCTTCGGCGAGGTGGCTGATGTGGATCAGACCGTCCGTGCCGGGGAAGATCTCGACGAAGGCACCGAAATCCGTGATGCGCTTGACCTTGCCCAGATAGATCCGATCGAGCTCCGCCTCCTGGGTCAGCTCCTCGACCATCGAACGCGCTTGTTCGAGCGCATCCGCGTCCGGCGAGAAGATCGTCACCACACCGTTGTCATCGATGTCGACCTTCGTACCCGTGGTCTCCTGGATGGCGCGGATCACCTTGCCGCCTGGCCCGATGATGTCGCGAATCCGGTCGGGCTTGACCGTGATCGTGCTGACTCTCGGCGCATAGCGCGAAAGTTCTCCACGCGAAACGAATGCGGGCAGCTCGTTGGCCGTCTCTCGCTCCATGCAATCGAGAATGTGCAAGCGACCTTCTCGCGCCTGCGCGAGTGCTCGCTTCATCACATCCCAATCGACGCTCTCGATCTTGATGTCCATCTGTAGAGCCGTAATCCCTTCGGCGGTACCCGCGACCTTGAAGTCCATGTCGCCGAGATGGTCCTCGTCTCCGAGGATGTCCGACAGGATTGCCACCCGATTGCCGTCCGAGATCAGCCCCATCGCGATCCCCGCGACGGGCGCCTTGATCGGAACACCCGCGTCCATCAGCGAAAGCGTGCCGCCGCAGATCGCAGCCATCGACGAGGAGCCGTTCGACTCGAGGGTCTCCGACACGATTCGAATCGTGTAGGGGAAGTCCTCGGGGCTCGGCAGCACGCATTTGATCGCGCGCTCCGCGAGATTGCCGTGCCCCACCTCTCGGCGGCCCGGCCCCCGATTGGGGCGCGGTTCGCCCGTCGAGTAGCCCGGGAAGTTGTAGTGGAGATAAAAGGCCTTCGTGTAGCGCTCGGTGAGCGAATCGATCGTCTGTGCATCGAAACGGCCGCCGAGCGTCGTGGTCACGAGCGCCTGGGTCTCGCCGCGCGTGAACAGCGCCACGCCGTGCGGGCGCGGTACGACCCGCAGCTCACAGGCGATCTGGCGGATGTCCGAAGTGCCCCGCCCGTCGATCCGCTCGCCGGTTTCGAGAACCCGATTGCGGACGGCCTCGGCGCGGAGATCGTGAAGGATCTCCTTGACGTCCGCTCCGAGTTGGCGCTCTGCATCGCGCCGCGCATCGACCGCCTCGAGGCTGTCGAAGCCGACCTGCTCACTGCGGAATGCGGCGACGTAGCCGTCGCGAATCTCGTCTTCGACCTGGCTGATCGCGTCGGTGCGCTCCTTCTTGTCCTTGATCTGCGTGGCGGCCTCCAGGCGGGAACCCACCTTGGCCCGAATCTCCTGCTCGAGCGCGCTGCGGTCCCGCGCCGGTGACAGCTCGATCTTCGGCTTGCCGATCAGGCGTTGCAGTTCAGCTTGAACCTCGATCACGCGGATCAGTTCGCGGTGGGCGAACTGAAGCGCCCCGAGGACATCATCCTCGTTGGCCACGTCCGCGCCGCCTTCGACCATCACGAGCGCATCGCGACTGCCGCCGACCACGAAATCCATGTCGGACTCTACGGCCTGCTCGGTCGTCGGGTTGGTGATGAATTCTCCATCGACCCGACCGACGCGAACCGCGGCGATCGGCCCGAGGAAGGGAATCTCCGAGATCGTCAGCGCCGCCGACGCGCCGATGAATGCGGCGATGTCGGGCGCGTTCTCACCATCTGCCGACAGCACGGTCGCCATCACCATCGTGTCGTCGTTGTAGCCTTCGGCGAAGAGCGGTCGGATGGCCCGGTCGATGAATCGACAGACCAGCACTTCGCGATCCGACAAACGCGCCTCGCGCTTGAAGAAGCCACCGGGAATTTTGCCCGCAGCCGAAGTCTTCTCTACGAAGTCGACCGTCAGCGGAAAGAAGTCGATGCCCTGGCGGGGCTTGCCGTGCACCACGGTGACCAACACGACGGTTTCGCCGTAGGTGACCAGGCACGCGCCAGCGGCTTGCTTGGCGAGACGTCCCGTCTCGATCGTCAGGGTGCGACCACCGAGTTCCATCGTGACTGTCTCAGGTTTGAACCAATAATTTGCCATTTTCTACACGTCTCCGTCTCGGCTCAATCCATGTTTGTTGAGCCGGGTTTGCAGAGCAGCGCAAGGAGGATGAGACGTGAAGTGCGATGGAATGCGGAATCTGTGATGCGCAAAGTTCGCGAGGCTTCGCGTATGACGGATTTCCGCACTCCGAACGCAGCGCACGTCAACGCGCTGCTCAGTTTGATTGGTACCGATGAACGTACCGCATCGGTGGCGGCTGGAGTTCAGCGGCGCAGACCCAGGCTCTTGATCAGCGCCTGGTAGCGGTCCGGACCGTTTCTCCTCAGGTAATCGAGCATTCGCCGCCGCTGACTCACCAGTTTGAGCAGCCCACGGCGTGAGTGGTGGTCCTTTTTGTGTGTCTTGAAATGCTCGGAGAGCCCGTTGATCCGCTCCGTGAGGAGGGCGACCTGGACTTCGGGCGTACCCGTGTCCTTGCCGTGGGCCTGATGGGCCGAAATCGTGCTGGCCTTCAAAGCTTTGGAAATCAACCGTTTACTCTCCTGAAAAAATCGTTGAGGTGGACCACTGGACCGATCGGGCCCGAGAGCCTTCGGGCGCGTAGTGTACAGGGTCAATCTGGCGGGGCAACCGACTGGAGGACCCGGAGGGGCCTGAGGCGGCGGCCGGGCATCACCTCCATCACCGCGAGGAGCTCTCCACTGGGCTCTAGCGCCGCGACACGCGTCCCTATGACCAGTCGCGCGGGAGCGCCCACCTCGCAACCGTGCTCGACCCGGCGGCTTTCCTCCGGCCCCAGCTGGACGACCTCGAGGCCCAGGACTTCGGCCGCGGGAATCAGGTACTGCTCGATCTTGCCGGCCTCGGCCGCCTCGGCCAGCTGATCCAGAGTCAGCGCCGCGTTGAGCACGAACGGCCCGCTGCGGAGCCGGCGGAGGTTCTGCAGATGAGCACCACAGCCCAGCTGCCGGCCGAGATCATCGGCCAGGGTCCGCACGTAGGTGCCCGGCGAGCAGTCCACCTCGATCTCTGCGATCGGCGGCCGGTAGGCAACCAATTCGAAGCGATCGATGCGCACCTTCTTGGGGGCGCGCTCGACCTCTTTGCCCGCGCGCGCGAGTTTGTGCAGCGGGACTCCCGCGCGCTTGACCGCGCTGTACATCGGCGGCACCTGCTCGATGTCCCCGTGGAAGCGGATCAGCGCGCGCTCGATCGCGTCCTTTTCGGGAAGCGGGCCCTCATGCCTGCGAAGCACCTGACCCTCTGCATCCAGGGTGTCGGTCTCGACCCCGAGTTCGATCGAGCCCGCGTAGGACTTGCGGCTGTCGGTGATGTAAGGGGCGAGCTTCGTGGCCGCCCGAATCGCGAGCGGCAAGACACCGGTAGCCAGTGGATCGAGTGTTCCCAGGTGACCGACGCGTCGGGTTTCGAACCAGCGCCGGGCGGCATCGACCACGTCGTGCGAAGTCCAGCCGGACGGCTTGTCGACGAGCAGAAAGCCCGCGGGACCGGGCTTCTCGAGCGAGCGTCTACTCTTCTTTGTCATCGGCCAGTGATCTCAACAGTGAAAGCGTCTGGTCTCCGAGAACCAGCGACGGGTCGTAGCGGAACTGCAGCACGGGTACGCGCCGGAGCGACAGCGAATGGGCCAGGTGCCGACGCACGAAGGATGCAGCGCTTTCGAGCGCGTCCTGCGTAGCCTCCGCGGAATCCGCGTCTCGAATGTCGAGCGCGCTCCAGAATACCAGGGCATTGCTCAAATCCGGAGCGACATCCACACGGGTCAGCGTGACGAGCCGGGTGCGGGGATCGGTCGCATCCTCGC
>JAHEEJ010000276.1 GCA_024640705.1 Deltaproteobacteria bacterium | reverse complement strand
GGGGAGGGGACGGCCTCGAGCGCCACTACGCGTTCTGCGCGCCGGTGACCGTCTCGCTGCTCGGCGAGCGTCGGACGATCGCACCCTGGGGGCTCGCGGGTGGCGAACCCGGCGCGCGCGGACGCAACGCGGTGGAGCGCAGCGATGGCCGCGTTGAAGAGGTCGGCGGCAAGGCCACCCTGGAGCTGGAAACCGGCGACCGGCTGCTCATCGAGACCCCCGGCGGCGGCGGATTTGGTCCCGCGAAACAGTGATTCCGCAGCTTTGGGGTTGCCGCCCGAGCAAAGCCTCCTTACTGTGCAGCGCACGGTGGGCGCGTAGCTCAATTGGCAGAGCAAGGGACTCTTAATCCCTAGGTTGAAGGTTCGATTCCTTCCGCGCTCACCACTCTGCCGAAGACCCTTCTCGTTTTCGCGGCGGTTCAGGCGGTTGGCTTTTCGGCCACCATGTAGACGACCTGGCTGCCGCTGTGAAAGACCTGATAGTAGGTCCCCGCGTATTCGTAGTACTCGGTTCCCCCAATCGTCGTTTGCTTTGCATCCTTCGGCAGGCTCTTCACCGTGGCGCCGACCGGCGGTGCGACCACCTCGTAGGTCGAGTCGCCGCCTTCTTTCGCGGGAGGCTCCTGTTTGTAATAGGCGCCATTCGAGTAGCCGAGATTCTGGTCGTTCACGTAGACGTTCGTGACTTGTGCGGGCGGATGCTCGACGCTGGCTCCGACGGGAGCCGGCACGACGGTGTATTGCGAACCCGACTGCACGTAGTAGACGCCGTTCGCGTAGTAATAGGGTGAGCCCGCGACGATGACGGTTTCGTGCCGAGGCGGCAACGAGGCGATCGCCATGCCGAGCACCATGCCGGCCAGGAACGCGTCGCCATCGCTGTGGCCATAATACGAGTGACCCCAGTAGGAGCTGCCACCCCAATGATCGACGGTGTTGTTCCAGGCATTCTTGCGGTTTTTGGAAACCTGCTGCGCGGTTTCATTTCGCGTGTCGGTCCGATCGGACATCCCCTGCTGGCGCGAATCGGTCCGATCGCTGCGCCCGTCCTGGCGGGACTGGACGTTGTCGGGATTCATCTGGCGATCGCCCTGCGCACCGGCTCCGCCGTAGTTTCCGGCACTGCGTTCGCCACCGCCGAAGTTTCCAGCCTCGCGTCCGCCACCGCCGAAGTTTCCAGCCTCGCGTCCGCCACCGCCGAAGTTTCCGCCCCCCCGGCTACCGCCGAAGCTTTCCCCGCCGCGACTGCCGCCGCCGCCGAAGCTGCCTCCGCCAAATCCCCCCCCACCGTGCATCCCGCCGCCGCCCCTGCCGCCTCCCCCGCCGCCACCACCGAAGCGGCCTCGAGCGAACGAGGGGTCGGCGACGAGCAGCAGGCACGCGAGCGTTCCGATTGCGCCGAGCGCCAGGCGCCGACGTGGGCATGCCGAGAAAAAGTTTCGAACGATCATTTGGAGCCCTCCACGACGAGGAATTCGATCTTCTGGGCGCCCTCGGGCAGGGCGGATGCGAAGGTGTTGGCAGCGACCTTTGCCTCGAGATCCCAGTCCATCAGCACCGCCTCGTATTGAGGTGCACTGGGCGAGTTCTTATAGGTGACCACGAATTTCAGCGGAACCGGGCGCCCGTCTTTCTGGATCCAAACCTGGAGATCCGCGTTCTGACCCGTGATCGCGAGGTGGTGGGCGGGTGCTCCCTCGACATCGTGAACGCCGATGTAGCCCCATGCCAGGACGTGTTCGTCGATCATCTCGAAGAGGTCGCTCGAGATCAGGTTCGCGAGAGGAAGCGTCAGGTCGTAGCGTTTCTGCAGCTGATCCATCGCAGCGTCGATTTCGCCGGGCAGATCGGCCTGTGAGTACTTCGCCTGGACGACATCGAGTAGCGTGCCAGCCTTGCCGTCGTACCAGAAGCGTTTCGCGCTGACATCGTCTCGGTAGTCGACGTAGAGGCCATTGGGGCGCCTCACGGTCACGTCTACCGCCCCGGCGTACTGCAGCTTTTGTCCAGAGATCAGCACGTCGTCGAAGTTGATCTCGGCGTGGAAGCTGAAGTTCTTCGCGCTCTTCAGCTCTTCCGACATCTCGCGCAGCAGTTTCTCGGGCGACGGCTCGGACGACGGCGCGTCTTGAGCGAGTGCAGCCAGTGGTGTGGCGACCAGCAGGATCACTGCCAGCCCGGCCGCAATCCATCTCCGCTCGCTGTAGTTGCGCATGTCATCCCTCCCTCGGAATTGTCGCTACTCGCAGCGACGACAGTCGCGGCGGATGGTAACACCCCGGCTCCAACTCAAGAATGGTCCAGGGTCCTGTGGGGTGAACTCCCCAGCGTGGATTTGCACAGATGATCGATCGCTCTCGTCGCCCGCCGCATCGGTTCAGAGGCGCATCTCGAGCCGCACGCCCCCGATGAAGACCGAGCCGCTCTTGGGGTCGTTTGCGGGATCGAGCACGATCTGGAGGTCGGGCGTGAGTGCGAGCGAAGGAGAGAGTTTCAGGCGGTAATAGAACTCGAGCAGCATCTCCTTGCGAAATCCCTCTCCCGGGCTCGGGTCCGACCAGGCGACGCCGACCGAGACGAGGTCGTTCTTGCGTCCGAAGGGGTGCTCGAGCGCGAGTCCGCCCGAGACGAAGCGCTCGACGGCCGTGACGTCGTCGTCGCCGAATCCAAAGCGGAAGAACGCGACGAGCCGGTCGAACCCGAGTTCTTGATCGAGGTTGAAGCCGAACCCCCAACCGTCGGCGCCGAAGCGGTGGCTGTGCCAGGGAGTGATGCGGTACTGGCCCTTGCCGAGGTACGGCAGGCTTCGGGTCAGCCCGATCTCGACGAATTGGTTCCAGTCACCGTCATCGGCGGATCGCCAGAATGCCCACGGCTCGACGTTCACCGCCGTGTCGGCCGCGGCCATGATGTAGAGGTCTTTGCTCGGCGCGTAGCGCACGAGTGCGCCGATGCCGCCATAGGTGGAAAACGGAAGCGAAAGGTTGTTCGAGAGCGCGAAGGCGAAGAACTGCCGGAAATCGTCGTTCGCCACGCGGTTCGTGTCGAAGTAGAAGGAGGGAGCGACGCGGCCCGCCAGCGCGATCAGCTTGCCCTCCAGTGAGACGTGCTTGAAGAAGAGTTCTTCGAGCGCGGCGTGATCCGGAAAGACGTTGGCGTTGAGGTCGGAGATCGAAGCCACGTTGCCGGACAGCGAACGATCGCCTGTGTCGTAGTTGAGGCCCGTGCTGCCGAGAAACGCCCACTGCACGAAGCTCGTTCCGAGCTTCTCGTGTCGCAGGAACTGCAAATCCCCGACGGATTGCCACGCGGAGGTGCCGAGGTTTGCGTCGCCGATCACCGTCTCGCTGGCATGCTGGCTGTAGAGGGCGGCGTCGAGGTCGAGCCGGATTCCGGTGTCGGGCAGCAGTTCTTTCAGCGCTTGGGCCGCGCCGGAGAGCGGATTCCAATCGGGCTCTTCCGCGCCGGGCGGCGCGAGGCGAATTCCCCGATCCCGTTTTCGCGGCAAATGCCAGCGGTGGTCTGTTTCGGACTCGGCGAGCCCGCCAGCGGCGTCCGGATCGGCCGGGTCCTGCACGGAGCCGCCCTGCGCTTCACGAGCCTGGGCGGAATCGTCCGACTCTGCGGCCGCGATCGAAGCCAGGGCCAGCAGCACCAGAGCGAACAACGAATTGCGCATCGCGTCCGAGTATGGGCGCTCGCGGCCACCCGCGCTGCAGCGGTCGGAGGATCCAGAGGTCGCCGTCGATCCGCGCGTTGACTTGCGAGGCCTTCCTCCCTAGCTTGCGTCGCTGTCGCCGGGGTGGCGGAATTGGTAGACGCAGTGGCCTTAGGAGCCTCTGTCCGAGAGGACGTGCAGGTTCGAGTCCTGTCCCCGGTACCACCGAAACACAGCACCCCTTCCCCGAAGACCGAGAAGCCCTCCTCCGGGTTCTTCTTGACCCGGAGGCGGTTCTCTCCGAGCAGAGCGCCGAGGGCCTTCCTGGCGTCTTCAGGGCTGCCACGGAACGGTGGGTTCAATTGGTCGATGCAACATCTTCTGTTTCACCTGATAGATGGGAGATGGTGCAAATGACACAAACAGAGCGACGGGGCATCTCGGCTTCGCAGAAGCAGGAACTCTGGGAGCGATGGAAACGCGGGCAATCGATGAACGACATTGCTCGAGCGCTTGCGAAGAAACGTGGCTCGATCCACTTCGTACTTTCAACCAACGGCGGCATCCAGCCTTCCAGCACGATCCGGATCTTCTCTTCGGCGGAGAACTTCCGGCGAGTTTTGCGACGAATGTCGCGAACAGCCTTCTCGGCAGAGTCTTTCTGGGGCATGGGTCCTACCTCCTCTCGGAGTCTAGAACCCTCTCTTCGTCGATCCCTCGATTTGGTCCAAACTCAGCTGACGGGAAACAGTCCTCGCCATAGGGCGGCGACATATGGTTCTGCGTGTTCCTCCAACCTTCACGGTGCACTATTTTATTTCAATTTTGTAAAAGATCATCGAGTTGGCCTTGCGGCAATCCTCACTTCACAGGCAACGTCAGGAGCGGCTTGGCACCGGGGATGTTGCCTACGACGGAGGCGAAGATCGCATCCAGCAACGTAAAGGTGGCCCGCGAAATCACATCGTCCGCGGCAATGTAGAACCAGGAACCCCGGTATTTAACCTTGAGCCAGGCGTCCGACGGCTCCGACGCTGCCGTGCGAATATCGAGCCAGTCACCATCCGAGAGTTTGGCGTCGGCAATGGCCCGGCCTTGGGTCAGATCGGCTTCGGGCATTTCGACGTACCGGGAGGCGAAGTAGAGCACTTCCATGACCGATCTGTTGTTTATCACGATTTCGGCATAGTCTGTCGCTGGATCAAATGCCTGCGTAATCTTACCGGATTCCGAACGAAGCAGTTCTGTGCCGGAAGACGCCGTATCCACGATACCAAACGAATATTTGGTGC
>JAHEEJ010000275.1 GCA_024640705.1 Deltaproteobacteria bacterium | reverse complement strand
CAGGTCTGCACGGTGGCGCGCATCTACGCAACCCAGAAACCCGCGGCGCTGTTCTACGCAATGGGCATCACGCAGCACAGCCACGGCACCGACGGTGTCATGGCTGTGGCCAACCTGGCGCTGCTGACCGGCAATATTGGCAAGCCCTCCTCGGGCGTCAATCCGTTGCGCGGCCAGAACAACGTCCAGGGAGCCTGCGACATGGGCGCGCTTCCAAATTACTACCCGGGGTATCAGCAGGTGACCGATCCCGCGGTGCGTGAGAAATTCGAAAAGGCGTGGGGCATCGGGGCGAAGGCCGGAAACGGCAGCCGCGCACCGGTTTCCAGGCTATCCGACAAGCTCGGACTCACGCACACCGAGATCTTCGACAAGATCTACGAGGGCAAGATCAAGTCTCTGTATCTGGTTGGCGAAAACCCGCTGTTGACGGAGGCCAATGCCAATCACGTACGGGAAGCCCTCGAAAAGCTGGACTTCTTCGTCGTCCAGGACCTGTTCATCTCGGAAACCGCCCAGTACGCGGATGTGATTCTTCCCGCGGCTTCCTTTGCCGAGAAAGCGGGGACCTTCACCAACACAGAGCGGCGGGTGCAGCGCGTGCGGCCGGCCATCCCTCCCCGGGGTGACAGCCGGCCCGACTGGTGGATCACCTGCCAGATCGCCCAGAAGATGGGCGCAGCGGGCTTCGATTTCGCCGAGCCCGCCAAGATCATGGAAGAAATCGCTTCGGTGACGCCGACCTACGGCGGCATCAGCTATGAGCGAATCGAGAAAGTCGGCCTGCAGTGGCCCTGCCCCGACGAGAACCACCCGGGTACGCAATACCTGCACAAGGACAAGTTCGCCCGGCCCAACGGGAAGGGCCAATTGGTTCCGCTGACGTACAAGAAATCAGCCGAGATCGCCGACGACGAATACCCGTTGATCCTGACGACGGACCGCAGTCTCTACCACTATCACTCCGCCACGATGACCCGGCGAGTGGACGGGCTGGAGCAGTTGGACAGCCACGAGTGGCTCAAACTCAGTCCCGCCGACGCGGCCCAATTCGGCATCGAAGACGGGGAATTCGTGGAGGTGCACTCGCGGCGCGGCGTGGTCAAGGTGCACGCCCAGGTGACCGACATCTGTCCGCCGGGCGTGTGCTCGATGACGTTCCATTTCCACGAAAGCCCCACCAACGAGATCACCAACCCGGCCCTCGACCCGATCGCGAAGATTCCCGAAACGAAGGTTACAGCGGTGCGAATCGCAAAGATCGGCTAGCCGGCGGGTGTAGATCCGGTCGGCGGTTGCGTTCCGTCGCCTAATGCCAGAGATCCAGCTGCCGGTAGACGGCCGCGCCCAGATTGCGCACCAGTTCGGGGCCAATGTAGGGCATCTGTTTGTCGACCATGGCGAGGTGGACGAGCGGGGTGTCCTCCCCGGCGATCCGCTCGGCCACGATCCGGCCCGCCAGTTGGGTCATCACCACGCCCTCCCCGTTGAAAGCGACGGCGTGGAAGATGTTGTCCGCATCGCCGAGGGTACCCACCGAGGGCATGCCGTCCCTCGTAACGCCGATGGTGCCACCCCAGTTGTGCGTGAAACGCACGCCCTCGAGTTGCGGGAAGGTCACGAGCAGGCTGCGCTGCATCGCGTCGAGGATCGGCTGGTAGTTCCCGCTGCTCGGCGAGCCGTCATAGGGGATCATGCCGCCCTCGCCGAAGACGATGCGGTTGTCGGCCGAGAGCCGCAGGTACATGAAGTCGGATCGCGTGTCCCACAAACCTTCACGCCCCGCCCATCCGATGCTCTGCAGCTGCGCCTCGCTCAGCGGTTCGGTGGCGGACGCATAGATGTTCACCGGCAGGAGGCGATTCTTGAACAGACCGAACTGCGGCGCGTAGCCGTTGAGCGCAATCACCACCTTGTCGGCGAACACTTCCGCGAACTCGGTCACCAGACGCACCGTCGACCCGGGATCCATCCGCAATACCTTGGAGCGCTCGGACACTTCGACCCCGAGCGTCTCGACCACATCCTTCATCCCGCGCGCGAGCTTCGCCGGGTTCACGATGGCGTGGTTCGGGTCGTACAAGCCACCGAAGAATCGGTCGGAGTGGAGCTTGCGACGCAACTCGGCCCGGTCCATCAGGTCGTTGCGGATTCCCATCTGGTCGAAGCGCGCCTTCTCCTCGACGAGTTGGTCGATGTGGCTCTCCTCCGCCGCCAGCATCGTGGAACCGGTCAGCTCGAGTTCGCAGTCCACGCCGTAGTCGTCGACGAAGGTCCGGATCTGCTGCAGCCCGAGCCGCGTGGCGTCGTAGTAGGCGCGCGCCGCCTCGGGACCCTGCGCGTCGTAGACGAAGCTGACACCCGGCTGCCCCACGTCCGCGAAGCCGCCGTTGCGCCCGCTCGCCCCGTAGCCACAACGCGCCCCTTCGATGAGCACGATGCGCTGCCCGGGAAGCCGACGCGCCAGGTTGTAGGCGGTCGACAGGCCCGCAAAACCCCCGCCGATGATTGCGATGTCGACGCGCTGGCGCCCCTTGAGCGGCGGATTGATTCGATCGTCGTACATCTTCGCCGAATCGAACCAGTAGTTGTCGACGAAGTACTCGTAGAGCTTGGGAGGCCGGTGCGGATCTTTCGCGAGCATCCAGCGCGGCATCACGCCCGCGGCCCAGACACCCGCCCCGCCGACCGCCGCACCGGCCAGAAAGGCGCGCCGCGAGATCCACTTGCCCGGCTTGGGTTGGGAATCGCTCACGATCCTTGCTCCTCTCTAAGCGGAGGCAACAGGCATGGCAAGCAGTGTATCCGTTCGACGCGGGCCTCGCGGCCCTTTTCCTGCTGTTTCACGCGATCGCTAGGAGTACGCGCGCTGGCGAACCGGGTTCGATCGGGGGTTCCGCCCGCTCGCGCTTCAGCGGAGGGCTTCGCACCCCAGATCTTTGCCGGGCTGCGGTCCCGGAGCTTCGTCGTGCTGCGACTGGGCGACGCGCTCGGGTCGGTACATCTCAGTCCGCCCGTTCAAGAAGGCGCCGCGTTCGACCTGGAATGCGGGCGCCTTGACGTCGCCGTGCAGTCGACCCGTCGCTTGAATCACGACCTCCCGAGAAGCGGTCACGTTGCCGACCACGGCGCCGTGAATGATCACGATTCGCGCCTGGATGTCCCCCGTGACGCTCGCTCGTTCGTCGACGGTGACCGTCTTGCGCGCAGTGATGCGACCGCGAAACTCTCCCTGAATCTGCAGCGAGTTTTCCACCGCGAGCGTGCCTTCGACCTCGCACCCCTCGTGGATGAAGGCGGTGTGCTCCTCCTCGACCGGAGCTTTCGGGGCCTCCTCAGCGGTGGCGCCACGCCGGCTAAACCGGCGCCCGACCTCGAGTTTCTCCCAGCCTGAACTGATCGTCGCCATACCCGTTCTTCCTTTCACAATGGGGCGTTCCGGCGCGAGCTGCGCCGTTGAGACGGGTATCGGCGCCCCCCCTCGCGGGCTTGAATGCCACCTCCAAACGAGGCTTGGGGAGGCGTGCGGGTTGGGGCCCATGCCGGCCAGAGGTCGAACCCGTGCCCCGGATCGAAAGACTCGATCGCCGCGCGTCGACGCCGGTCAGACCTTGGCGAGGGCCTGGTCGATGTCCTCGAGGATGTCGTCGATGTGCTCGATGCCGATCGAGAGCCGCACGTAGCCCGGCGTCACACCAGTGGCCAGCAGCTCCTCTTCGTTGAGCTGGCTGTGGGTGGTGCTGCTCGGGTGGATCGCGAGGCTGCGCGCGTCACCGATGTTCGCAACGTGGTACAGCAGCTTCAGCTGGTCGATGAAGGACTGGCCCGCGGTCTTTCCGCCTTCGAGTTCCATTCCGACGAGCCCCCCGTAACCTCCCGCCAGGTGGGCGTCGGCCCGCCGCCGCGCCTCGCCCTGCTGTTGGCTCGGGTGGATCACCTTGGTGACCTTCGGGTGCTGGGCCAGGTGCGCGGCCACCGCCGTGGCATTTTCCGAGTGTCGCTGCATGCGCAGCACCACGGTTTCGATCCCCTGCAGGAACAGGAACGCGTTGAACGGCGACATGCAGGCGCCGGCGTCTCGAAGCAGTGTCACGCGGGCCTTGAGCGCATAGGCGATCGGACCGAGAGGCTTGGCGGCTTCGAGCCACACCGCGCCGTGGTATCCCGGGTCGGGCCGGGTCAGCACCGGGAAGCGCTCTTTGTGGGCCTCCCAGTCGAAGTTGCCACCGTCGATCAGGATGCCTCCGATCGAGGTGCCGTGACCGCCGAGGTATTTGGTGGTGGAGTACACGATCACCGCAGCTCCGTGTTCGAAGGGGCGACATAGCGTCGGCGACGCCGTGTTGTCCATGATCAACGGAATCCCGAGTTCGCGCCCGATGGCCGCGACCTCGGCGATCGGGAACACCTCGAGCTTCGGATTCGGCAGTGTCTCGCCGTAGTAGGCGCGCGTTCGATCGTCGCTGGCCTTGCGGAACGCCTCGGGATCGCTCGGGTCGACGAACCGCACCTCGATGCCCATGTCGCGCATCGTCACGTTGAAGAGGTTCCAGGTTCCGCCATAGATATGTGTCGAGCAGACGAAGTTGTCGCCCGACCGCGCGAGGTTCTGGATCGAGTAGAGCGACGCAGCCTGACCCGAGGCGAGAGCCAGCGCAGCCGCCCCACCCTCCATCGCGGTGAGCCGCTGCTCGAGAACGTCCGTGGTCGGATTCATGATCCGCGTGTAGATGTTCCCGAGTTCCGAGAGCGCAAACAGATCGGAGGCGTGCTGCGCGTCGCGGAACTGGTAGCTGGTGGTCTGATAGATCGGCACGGCAACGGCGCCCGTGGTGGGGTCAGCGCGGTAACCCGCGTGTAGTGCCTTCGTCTCGGTGCGATGAGCCATTCACCGGCCCTCCTCTTTTTGGCGGATGCGCAGTCTATCACTTCAGCCGCGCGGTGGGGCAAGTGGA
>JAHEEJ010000274.1 GCA_024640705.1 Deltaproteobacteria bacterium | reverse complement strand
TCAGCTACCGGCTCGATGCCACAGCGCAGGGGCAACCACGAGCTGGTCGCGGCCGGCGTTCTTTGCCTGGTAGAGCGCGGCGTCCGCCGCCTCGACCAGTTCCGACGGCTCGAACAATCGATCGAGCCCATCCGTCGAGACGAGCCCGGCGCTCGTGTTGGGGCGCAACCAGCTGTCGCCCGCCTCGATCTCGAGCAGGTCGAGCGTCTCGCGCAGCCGGACGGCCGCACAAAGCGCAGCGTCTCCCTCTGACTGGTGCAGGATCACCGCAAATTCGTCACCGCCAAAGCGACACGGCGTGTCGTAGGGGCGACAGCACTTGCGGATCGCGATGCCCACCGTGCGCAGCAGCTCGTCGCCGACGCCGTGGCCGTGGTCGTCGTTCACTGCCTTGAAGTGATCGAGGTCGAGCAGCAGCAGGCCGACGGGCGTGCGCGTGCGATCCCATGCGGAAGCGGCGGCCGTGAGGGCGTCGTCGAAGGCGGCGCGGTTGTGCAGGCCCGTCAGCGCGTCGAGGCGCGCTTGCTCCTTGAGGAGGTCCACCATCGCCTTTTCGCGCAACACCACGCGAACCCGCGCCTTGAGTTCGATCGGATTCACGGGCTTGGTGATCCAGTCGGCGGCGCCGCAGTCGAGCGCCCGGGCCAGGTGCACCACGTTCTTGTCCACCGTGATGAAGATGATCGGCACATCGCGGGTGCTCAGGTTCTCCTTGAGCAGCTGGCACACCTTGAAGCCGTCCATGACCGGGATGTTCACGTCGAGCAGGATCACGTCGGGGGTTTCGGCGAGGGCCATCCGGATCCCGTCGCTCGATTTGTTGTTGCTCAGCACCTCGTCCACGATCTGCGGACACAGGGCCTCCTCCACCTGCCGGTGGATGCTCGTGTCGTCATCGATGACGAGGGCGCGGATGCTGGCCATGTGGCTCCCCAGGGGGCTCTTCGGACGAACGCCTGGCGAGCTTTTGCCCGTGGTTCAGGGGCGGAGATCGATCCGCAGCTCCAAATACGGAGCCGGGTCCGCGCTGATCGACCCGATCGTATTGCGGTTGCTGTCGCGGACCTTGATCTTGTGCTGTGCCATCACCCCGGCAGAAACACCGATCCGGAAGTTCCGATTGACCACCCAGTGGAACCCCAAGCCAACGGGAATCTGGCGGTCCCGAACCGTACCGCGACCCACGGGGCCGGGCCGGTCGTCCAACCGGTATCTGCGCGACGTCATTTGTCCGCGCAGAAAAACCCTGAACGCGTCGTTGAAGCTGTACTCCAGAGCCGCTCCCGGGCCGTGGATACGCAGTTTCCAGGCGTCCGAGATCATCCACTCCAAGTCAACCAGTGGATAGGCGCGTAGGCTGCTGCGATCGAGGCGACTCTTCAGACCACCACCGAGAATCAGTTTGAACCGATCGGGGATCTGGAAACCGACCGCTAGCCCCCCACCGCCCATGATGGAGTCGTCGAAGGCACCGCCCTCCTCCCATCGAGCCGCGGCGACTCCCTGCGCGTAAAGAGCCCAGGCTTCGGTCAACCGATATCGCCCCTCGAGCGCAAGGGTGCCGGAGTACAGATTGTCGAAAGGTTGGCGAGAGGACGGGCCCACGCCGAACAGATCGGTGCTGCCATCGAAGTCGTAGAGGGCTGCGCCCCCGCTCAGCCGGAGGCGCACAGCCGCGCGTTCGGACAACGGAACTCCGATTTGCAGATATCCGCGCGGCCAGTAGAGGTTCGCGTCGGAGGCACCGAAATCACTGCCCACCACGAAGCGGGTGTCGGACCGGAAGCGGATCTTGACCGGAATGCCTTGGGGCGCGAGAGCCGGAACCTCTTCGAGCATGTGGAGATCGGGCGTTTGCTCGTCTTCGTCCTGCGCCAATCCGGGTACGGGTAGCGTCGCGAAAAGGAGCCCGCCGATCAGCGATAGAAACCGCGCTCTCGAGCCGATCTGTGCCATCAACTTTCTGTCGAGAGATCCAAAGATGGCCTCGGGCTTTCAGATTGGGGGAATCCGGTTCACGATTCGGCTGAACTCGAACAGACGCATACCACACTTCACCCGTTCGTGAGAGCATCAAACGAGCGGCAAAGCTCAGCTGCATTTGAACCCACGCCTAGCTGAACAAAGGATCGAGGAAGCTCAGCAAACGCGAAGAGGCTTCTATTTTCGATTTCCGGCGGGCCAGCGTTGAGGCACGCGCTGCACTTTGTCGCGGTCGTAGCCGACCCGGGCCGCGTAGTCGAGCAGCTCCTGGTAATCGGCATCACTCAACTCGGGGTCGCGTGACATGATCCAGACGTACTTCCGGTCTGGGACCCCGATGATGGTTCGCCGGTAGTCCTCATCCAGGTACACGATCAGGTAGGCCGCCTCGAAGGGCCACAGGAACTGCATGCGCCATTCCGCGTTCGTCTCCTCGTTGTGGACCCATCCCCTTGGGGTCATGCGCTTCTCGGGCCCGTCGAAGGCGCCCTTGCGGAAGGTGTAGGTGGTTTCGATGATCCCCTCGTCGGTAAGCCGGTAGGATTCCACGCCGTTGTGCGCCCCTGCCTCGCTGACGAAGGGGATCGTGACGGGGATGAACCCGATCACATACCAATCCCCCATGAAGCGTTCCAGATCGACCTTGCGATCCATGGCCACCAGCGGTGGCACATTCGAGCTCGCGCAGCCACCCAAGATGGCCAGGCAGAGCAACGCCGCCAATCGCTTCGGGCGTCGGACGAATTCACAGATGCGGTTTCGAATGCCGGAGAACACTGGTCCACACCCCTCTATCTCGGATTTCACTTCCCGATCAGATCGCCCGCTGACTCGCCACCCATGCGTCGACCCGCTTCCACTCTTCCAGCAGCCAGGCTAGCTGTTCTTGCCGTTCGCTGGGGATCGCATTGCGGGGGATGCGACGAAAGTGGACCCGGACCTTCTGGTGCACGAGCGATCCCCGCCAGATCTGCGCGAGGGAGGCGGCGCCCTCGAAGCCGGTGTGGCTGCAGACGACGACGTCGACCTGGGGAGCCGCCTCGAGGAGCCCCAGTGTCCCGCCGGGCCGGGGCGGCAGCACGAACTGGAGGGACCGCGCGTAGGCGAGCATCTTCGCGTCGCCTTGCCGCTCGAGCCGCTCCAGCACCCGGCTTCGCTTTTCCTCCGAGAAACGCGTGCCCTCGGGGTGGGTGAGCAGCCCGTCGCGCGGCCCGAGGCCGCGCGCGATTTCCCGGGTGCGGCGGATCTCGCGCGCCGAGTCATCCGAGAAGCGATCGACAAACACGTTGGGAAGTCGGTTGCCCACGATGTCGATACACGGATCCCAGAGAAGCTCGCGCTTGACGAGGTAGCGAAGGCGAGTTCCGTGAAGCCGGCTCACGAGCGCCGAGGCGAGAAGCGTGTCGGCACTGCTCGCGTGGCGAACGAGAAGCAGGTAGGGACCGCGCCCGAGATCCGCATCGTCCTCGACCTCCATGCGAAGGCCGAAGACGCGGACCACCCCGCTCAGTACCGAAGTTCCCCACCACGCCTCGAGTCGGTAGTGAAGATCGGCCCAGCGCTCGTCGTCGATTGGGAAGATCTTCGTCCACGCCCACAGGCCCGCGCTGATCGCGATTCCCACGACCTCGCACGAGAGGAAGTAGGTGAGGAAGACACCGCTGCGCAGGGCCACGCCGCGGTTGCGACGCACTGCGTCGATGATTCCCGCCAGGATGAGCCAGACAGGTGATGTGACCACGCACACAAACCACGCGATCAGGTATCCCGGAATGGTGAGCAGCCGTCGCCCTAACACGACTCGGAGTCTGACCGATCTGCGGCGCATTTGCCCATCCTGTGCAGATTCGCGGCAGCTTGCTCGCGCGGGCGCGGCAACGGCGATGCAACCTGCTCGTTGTCGCGTTTCGTGTCGATCTTTTCCGCTCAAGCTCCCGATCGGATGCTCCGTAGCGTTAAGGGAGCGTGCGGTATGGGGGGGCCCGCCGAATACTCGAGGGGAACCCCTATGACACGAATTCAATTCATCAGTCTTGGCGCCGCGCTCGCCCTGTTGAGTGCTCCGCCGATCGGCGCCGCGGTCATCGACTTCGAGGATCGCGCCGCCGCCAACGACTCCCAGACGTTGATCCGCGACGAGTACGCGGAAGCCGGCGTAACCTTCGTGCCGACTGACGACGGCGCCACCTGGGATGGCATCGGCGCGGCCGATCGGGGAGGCTGGCAGATCTCGGGAAGCAACGGGCCCACATTTCTCGGTTTCGACGGTCAGAGCTACTCCACTTCGCTGCGCTTCGACGAACCCGTCCAGGGCTTCGAACTCGACGTGGCTCGCGCAGCCGGCGCATCACCGTTTCCCTTCGACTACTTCCAGGCGACGGGATTCCTCGACGGCGCAATTGTGGACTCCAAGGCCGTCTACTTCGCCGGAGTCGACATCTGGCAGACCGTTTCCCTCACCGGCACGATCGACAAGGTCATCTGGTTCGGCATCGGACTGCGCGGACACCGATACGGCGTCGACAACCTGCGTTGGGGAAATCTCGCCCCGCAGCTGCTGGCAGTGCAGATCGACGTGCGCCCCGACAGCGAGCAGAATCCCATCCAGTTGGGCAGCCGTGGTGTCGTTCCCGTGGTCCTCTACGGGGAGGTCGATTTCGCCGTTGAAGACGTCGATGTCACCACGCTGGCCTTCGGGCCCGATGCTGCACCGATTGCGCATCGAAACGGGCCGCACTACGACGACATCGATGGCGACGGCCTGCTCGACATGGTCCTCCATCACCGGATCGCAGACACCGGCCTGACGGCGTATGACGTCGAAGTGTGCCTGATCGGCCAGACCGTCGATGGAATGTCCTTCGAGGGCTGTGATGACGTGATGCCCGTGGGCCGCTGACGCGGGCGGGACGGGCGCACTGGTTGCGCGTAGCGCCCTCCCCGTTGCCAAAAACAAAGCGCCCGGAGCCGCGGAGGCTTCGGGCGCTTT